>CAZIVM010000129.1:0-6235 GCA_964542845.1 uncultured Victivallales bacterium | reverse complement strand
TTTAATCTTTTTTCATTCTTTTAAACTAACTGAGATAAAAAACTAATATTTGTTAATAATTTCACAACTAATTATATCTAAGATAAATTAAACAGATGCTGCGATTTCCAAAACAATATCTTTGAGCTTTTTCAAATCGAGTTTGCCAGCCCCTAACAATGGGATCTCTTCCACTTGATAAAAATCTTTCACTTTCGGAATCCACAAATTAGGTAACGGAATCTCACGCATGCGCGCTATTGCTTCATCTGGAATTACAGTGAAATCAGGGGTATAAATCACAATGATACGCTCGCCTTTATCGCGATCCGGAACCGATGAAACCGCCACAATACGTTTATCAGCATCTGGCATCATCTCTTGGAGAACTTGTTCAATACGTTCGTGAGGCACCATCTCGCCACCTATCTTAGAAAAGCGCGACTGACGCCCAGTAATAAACACATATCCTTCTTCGTCTATTTTGGCTAAATCCCCCGTGTTATACCATCCATCTTCAATGACTTTTGCAGTAAGTTCTGGATCGCCTAAATAACCGGTCATAATTGAAGGACCTTTCACGCGAAATAAACCTTCTGTATTCGCGGGGAGTTGTTCTAAACTATCTGGCGAGGTTACGCGTACCGTCAAATTGGGCAACGCGGGGCCAATTGAACCTTCTTTGCCTGATACAATCGTAAAATCAGGCGGTGTTCGACTCATATTAATACAAACCACGGGTGCTAATTCTGTTGAACCATATCCTTCAATGGGATAAATCCCAAATTTTTCTTTAAATTGTTCAGCGATATGTGGACGCATCTTTTCGCCCCCCACAATCGCAAGTCGGAGGTGTTCAAAAGTGTCGGAAGGACATTTTCGAATATAGTTTTGCAAGAACGTAGGCGTGGCCAAAAGAAGCGTCATTTTATTCTTTTTAAACACGCGGCCTAACGTTTCTGCGTCAAGCGGACTCGGCACATAAGCCACTAAAGACAACGTTGTCATTGGAATCCAAAACCCTGTTGTAAATCCATAAGAATGGAAGGTAGGCAAACTTCCCATCATGCGATCGCTTTTACGCCACCCCATCACGTGTAACATTGCATAAACGTTTTCATTGAGGGCGTGATGAGAGAGTTCAACCGCTTTCGGAATCCCAGTTGAACCCGATGAGAAAAGAATCACGCCTGCTTTGCGTACATCTAAACGGGTTTTCGGAAAAATCATTTTTTCTAAAATTTGATGAGGGAGAAAGAGACCTTGCAATAAGGTTTTTATTTTTTCAAACTTCGTAATATTTTTAACAATATCTTCCAAATAAATCATCCGACCAAATGGGGCAATATTTGCTTTTGACAAAAATTGTTTGGAAGTCAAAATAATAGGATTATTCACTTTTTGAAGCGAAATATCGCGGGCTTCCTCGCCAGCGGTAAAGTTCAACATTGCGGGCGTTTTATCCGCCATCAACGTCCCCATCACGGTCACGGCCATCCCGATACAGTTCGGGAGCAAAATAGCAACATATTCATCCTCGTTCGCCAACTTGCGAATCTCTTTAGAGAGCAACACAGATGCGGTCCAATATTCAATGCCTTTCAAAACTTTGTCGGTATGATCCGTAATCAAAGGGGCAAATGCGTGTTTACGCATGGTTCGACAAAAATGGGTATGCAAAGGGACCTCTTCGGGGCGTGGATCCATCTCCGCAAACGCACTCAAGTCTGAAATCATGCAACGGAGTTGAAAAGGGGTCGTGCTCCGTGCATCGGGAATCGGTTCGCCCACCGTGATGTTCACGGGTAACGGCAAACGGCGTGGAATACGTAAACGAATCTTTCCATCTCCAAAATAGGGAGAAAACGCACTTCCCCACATAAAACCAATGCGAACAGGGATCACTGGAATGCGTCCATCACGTGGGATTAATGCACGATAACCCGAGTTGAAACCACTAATATTCCCTGCACGATTCATCCGTCCTTCAGGGAAAACGCAAACCACTTCGCCATCCTCAAGCGATGCGCGGATTTTATGACACAACACGCGGAGTCCGTGGGGGGTATCGGCATCAGGTTCAAGTTCGATAAACCCACATACTTTGGCCACATAACGTAACCAGCGCGTGTGCATATATGTTGTATCCATCACAAATCGAATCGGACGCGTTGTGATATGCGAAAGCAAAAGTGCATCCCACACCGTAATATGATTGGCGATAATCAAAACGGGTCCCTCTTCTGGAATCTTGCCCAAACCGGAGAGTCTTACACGGTATATGAGACGTCCAATCACCAAATTAAGCGCACGCAACATCATCTCTGGCATTTGCAAAACTGCCCCCACAATCACCAACAAACTCAAAATCGAAAGAATAAAGAATAAAGGTGTTGGGGTTAACATCAAACAACTTTTTTGGATAAATTCAAGCACCGTATTGGGGAAAAGCCCTATCGATTCTTGCGGGATGCCCGATGTTAAATAAAAGACAAAAAATGATGAAACCATCATCGCAGTAAAACAAATAATGTTTGCACTAGCAAGCACGCCACCAATATGTTGAGGCGATACTCGACACTGCAAAAAGGCACGTAAAGGGACAATGAAGAGTCCGCCAAAGAGACCTAACCCTAGCAACCATGTCGATAACCACGGGAAAATATGCACATCGCCTACAAGGAATGAGCTCCCTGGACAAAGTGGAATTAAAATCAACGTTACCGCCAAGCCTAACGCACCAATCGGAACTAACGCTAATTCAATTCTTCCTTTGGAAATATTACCCGCAAGAAGAGACCCTATCCCTACCCCTACTCCAATCATTAATTGCGTAACGCCAATCGATAAAGAATCTGAACTATCCACGTTCAAGTGATTAATCATAAACACAGTCAAAACCGATAAAACCACCGTCGATAACGCACAGAAAAAGGCGTCGCCCAAAATTGAAAGGAACACAGAACGATGTTTACGAAGCGCTAGCGCATCTGAAAATTGTGTCCAAAACCAACTCCATTTTAACTGTATCGATGGATTCGCGGCATGTGATTTTTTCATCACACACCCCATCACGACCCCCAAAACTGAAAGTGGCATAAGCGCCCATATCGCATTTTCATAACTTCCACTCATCAAATCAGCCAATATGCATCCGACAGCCGAACCCAATAATACGGCAACCGAAGAAACTAATCCTGTAATACCATTTGCTTGTGCTGCACCATGTTCGCCAAATTTTTCGGGGATGAGTCCGTTAAACGCAGGCGATAAAAATAAACTTTGCGCCGAAATTAAAAACATCACAATCAAAAGGGGGAAAGTTCCGAACTCTCCCACATTTTGAAGTGCGTAAAAACCGAGTAATAAAAATATGATTTCGGCAATTTTAACGGCGATTAAAATTTGTGTCTTTGCAAAACGATCTGCAAAATAACCCGCTAAACCGCCCCCAATGACAAAAGGGAGTGTATATGAAATGGCAAGTAATGCCAAGAATGCGGATTGATTCGCATAATCTTGTTCACCCAAAACCGATAAAGCAGCAAAAAGAGCAATGGTTTTATACGCATAGTCAATGAATACACTCGTAAACTGAATAAAGCCCATGGGGGCATAGGATTTATAACTAAATTGTCCAGGAAGTTCTACCATTGGGCACACTTTCGTTATGAAAAATTAAAGTTTACCAACCCTCGGCGAGTTGTGTCACGATTTTACGAGCGGCTTCCTTGCAGGCTGCATTAAAAGCTTCTTGTTTATGAACTTCAGGATCCCACAAAATTTGATAAAGCGCTTGTCCCTCAACAACACCTTGCGAAATTGGATTAGGACGTCCGGGAATTAAAACAGTATATTCCACGCGGACGGATGCCGAATAGGTTCTTGCAACAAAAGTAATATCATTATTGGTAGAAGATGCAGTTACACTTCCAATACGTGTACTCACAATACGAGGATAAATAATACAATCTGCTTCACGTTTGGTCAATAATTTAAAAGAACCATCAAATTGTACTTCTTCGGCTAAGTGTTGACGGATAAAGTAACTTAAGTTAGGCTCAACACTCTCATTTTGTGCTTCCGCAATCGCCACAGATTCAAGTTGTGGATGCGCGATGCTACCGAAGTGATACCCACATCCTGTAATCAACACCCCACAGATTACAAACATTATGTATTGATAAATTTTCATTTTTTCTCCATTTCGTTAGACAAGGTGGACGCACTATCTGTACTTAAAAACGGAAGTAAATTTCGCTCAATTGCTTTTTGACGAAGTGCGGATTCTTTTGCACGACGTTTCGCAGCATCTGCACGATTACGTGATAAATCCCATGAATAATCTTCAATTGGACGCAACCATTTACCGTTGCTCTCCTCAGGAGAAACTAAAATGTCACGGCGTTCGTGAAAAGGGGTTGAGTTTATAAATAAAGGCATTGAATCAGGAATGGGTTCTGCGATAGGGGCAGGTAAACTCGGTTGAATTTTTCCTAAACGTGCTTCCGCAATTTTGGCCGATTCTGTTCCATTATAATCACGCATCAATTTTTGAAGTTCAAAATTTTCGCCCGCCACATTATTGTGTGAGGCATAATAGTCGGCAATACGCAAATGACGTTTTGCAGCATCTTCATTTAAGCGTTGAAGCTGATCTTTCGCCCATGGAATCACAGGATCATCAGGGTACATCAAAATGATATGACGCAAAATTTCTTGCGCTTCTTGGGTATGGGTTTCTGAGCCATCTTTATACATTGAAAGTTTGGAGAGAGACTGACCCAATAATAAATAAGCATTTTTTTGTTCGATTGTTTTAGGGTAGTCGCGAATAATTTCTCGCAAATACTCTAAACCTTTATCGCGTGTTTGTCCTTCAGACTCTTGTTCAATATAAATGCGCGCTAAACGCAATTTAGATTGAGGCGCACGTTTAGCAAAAGGCGCTTCTTCAAGCGCAGCTTCGTAAATCTCAACCATTTTATTACGCCCTTCAAGCCCTGTCCAACTCAAACACTCCAATGCAGGTTCTCGATACCCTTGATAATATCGATCACCAATATCGTACAAACGCTCAACCGTAACCGCATAATCAGAATGGTTACGAAACCCCTTGATTAACGCCATCGAACTTTTAAATTCTTTGTGATAACGTTCGCCACGACGATACGCATTTGCTGCAGCAACAAGGGCATTGGCTTTCAAGATGGTATCATCAGCTAAAAGCTCGGCATCCATGTATAAGTCGCCAGCATCAACATATTTTTTTGAAGATTCGGCTTTAATCGCTTCGTCGATTTTTTCGCGTGCTTCCACATCATTGGCAGAAATAATCGTTGCGGAAAACATTCCGAAAAGAAAAAAGAGAACAATGAGGTGGATTTTTTTCATAGTAAATTAGAAGTTGTGACAAACTAAGCCGTCACGCAATTTAGGTTCAAACCAAGTCGATTTAGGTGGCATAATTTCACCTGCGTCAGAAACATTCATCAACTGATCAAGCGTTGTCGGGTACATCGAAAATGCGACAGCACATTCGCCAGAATCGACGCGCTTTTCTAGTTCGTCTGTTCCACGAATTCCGCCGACAAAATCGATACGTTTCGATGTGCGAGGATCATTAATCGATAAAATTGGAGCGAGGAGGAAGTCTTGTAAAATCGAGACGTCTAAGCCATCAATCACGCCGAGTTCAGCCACATTAAATTTAGGGGTTAAACTCCACCATTCTTTATCAATATACATTTGAAAATGAGCGGAAGCGGAAGGAATTTTCTCGGTGGTTTTATCGAGCGTAAAGACCTCATTAACACGTGCCAAAAATTCGGCTTTTGAAAGTCCATTTAAATCTTTGACCACGCGATTATAGGCTAAAATGTTCAACTGTGAAGCAGGAAATGCCACAGCCATAAAATAGTTAAATTCTTCATCGCCAGTGAACGCTTGATTTTGATTACGACACTCAGTGGCCGCACGACATCCCGCAGCTGCCCGATGGTGTCCATCTGCAATATACATGGCGTTTACATCTTTGAATGCGTTATGAATCTCCCATGAAATATCGGTTGGGATACGCCATAATTCATGACGTGTTTGGTCTTCCGCCACAAAATCAAACAATGCAGCCGTTTCTAAAAGTTTTTGCGTCATGAGATTCACACTATCATTATCACGATAACACAAAAAAACAGGCCCTGTTTGTGAACGTAATCCGAGCACGTGACGTGCGCGATCATCTTCTTTATCCTGACGT
>CAZIVM010000128.1:0-6282 GCA_964542845.1 uncultured Victivallales bacterium | reverse complement strand
AAGCGCTTAACACAATTTTGCCGTCGTACACTTCGAAAAGACGTCATGGAATTTGCATACAAACTCTTAAATGTAGGTAGATCTCCAAAAAGTTGCTCGTCAATCAATGTTGAGAGACCATAGAGTTCAGATAACGAGTTTTGTAATGGCGTGGCCGTAAGTAGAATTTTACGCCGATTCTCAAGCGCCCATCGAATATTTTGTCCGATGTGATTGCTTTGTTGATGGGCATTTCGGAGCTTATGCGCTTCATCTATCACAATAAGATCCCATGGAATTAAACGGACTCTTTCAGCAAG
This sequence comes from uncultured Victivallales bacterium, assembly GCA_964542845.1. Taxonomy (GTDB): domain Bacteria; phylum Verrucomicrobiota; class Lentisphaeria; order Victivallales; family CAZIVM01; genus CAZIVM01. Next base: position 5,983 of record CAZIVM010000128.1, on the reverse strand, counting down.
TTTACTTACGTAGTGATAAGAAGCAATAATGACACTATCAAGCTCAAATGGATTAGAAACGCCTTGCCGTTCAAGTTGTCTAACACTCCGTGCGTCTAATATCATTGAGGAAAGATTAAATTTCTCCTCAAGCTCAATTTGCCATTGCTTTCGTAACGCCGCAGGACAAATCACTAAGAGTTTGCGTCTACGCTCGGCCCAAAACTGACACAAAACAAGCCCCGCCTCAATCGTTTTACCTAATCCAACCTCATCTGCCATAATCACACCTTTGGATAATGGTGAATGCAATGCAAATAGCGCAGCCTCTACCTGATGTGGGTTAAGATCGACACTTGCATTAAACAAGGATTGTGAAATCCGATCAACGCCTTTACCTCCCATTCGCGTAAGCTCATGGGCAAAATAAAGGGCATGATAATTTGTAATCCGATTTTGCATTTTTAAAATTATTTCGATGGGGTTTTAATTACATATTAAATAATATACATTCATAGGACTTTGTTTTCAACTTCTAATCTTGAAAATATTAAAGAAATATCTCAAAAACATATTTAAATTGAGGGATTAAATGTAATTTAGGGGGATTTGGGGTATATATTACGGGGGGAGAATGGAATAATCGATTCCCCTCGTAAATAAAAACAAAACCCACAAATGGAGATGTCTTGATGTGAAGTAATTGAGCTTGCTATTTAAGTAGTGCACAATTTGCTTAGTGCCGTGCTAATCACATGAAGTGTACGTGCGGTAAGTCACACGCAGTATGTTTGATTTGTAGATGAGTAATAAATAGCCTGAATGCTTTGGTGCATTTGGGCTATTGTTATTTTAAAGAGATCGAATTTGTGCACAATAAGACATTTCCAGAAAAAGAAAGGAGGATGCGTATGCTTAAATTGAGTGCATCGTATTCTAAGAAAGTCCCGGCGGAAGGTGATTATACTTCCCAATCGTATCATGTGTCGTTGGATGTCGAACTCCCTGATGGCATGACGAACGAACAAATTCAGTGCAAAATTGCCGAAACCTTTGCACTTGCTCGGGCGTCGGTTGAGGCCGAACTTCATCCCGCAAATGCGGTTAAACCTTCGTTTAATCCGCATTCCTCACAACCCCAACAACCCAATTATGGCAACTGGAATGGTCAATCGGCACCAACGGCATCCGAAGAAGAACCCACCGCCAGCAACAAACAAGTGTCGTACTTAAACACTCTTTGCAAACAGCAAAAGGTCGACATCAAAATGTTGCTATCAAGGTTTAATCTCGTGAACCCATTTCATTTGACAAAACGTCAGGCGACCATGTTAATTGAAGAGTTAAAAGTCGCTTAACCAACAAAACAAAAAAAACAATCGTAAGAACCGACTTCACCGTTTATGCGGTGGGTCGGTTTTTGCATTTTAAACGAAAGGAAAAAGAATGAATAGTCCGAATCTCAATGTTTATAAGGAACGTCCGCATTGGTCATTTTCAAGTTTAAACACACTATTAAACATTTGTTCACTTCAATGGAAATTTAAGTACATCGATAAACTCGAACCTGAGGCGATGTCGGTATGTTTGCCATTTGGTGTGGCGTTTCACGAAGGGATGAGTGCGTACTTGCGTTCCATCAAAAACGGTGCCCCAAACATCGAAGAAGCGGTTAAATCTTTTCACGATGATTTCACGAATCGTGTTGATAATGATCCGTTGATAGACATCTCAAACGAAGCACGTGATGAACTCCTCGCGAAGGGCGAAAACATGATTCGTGCGGCGTCTGAAAACTACCCCAAGGATATGGTTGTTCTTGACGTTGCCCACGCGTTTTCGGTTGACATCCCAAACAGCACGAAAAAGCTCATTGGTGAGTTTGATTTAATCATCCGCGACATGCAAAACAAATTGGTTGTGGTTGACTGGAAGACGTCAGCTTCACGGTGGGCATCCGGCAAGGCCGACAAAGATTTTCAAGCCACGCTTTACTCTTACGCCATGCAGGAAATTGTGGGGTCGATTCCGCTGTTTCGATATGATGTGGTCACGAAAACAAAGACACCCACTTTTACCCCGTTTCTTACGGAACGTTCACCAGATGATTTCAAGCGTGCATTTCGTATGATTGAGACCGCCGAACAGATTGTCGAAAACAATTTATTCTATCCCAATGAGGGGTGTTTTAGTTGCGGAACGTGTCCGTTTGGCAGTGCGTGCAGAAAGTGGCACCGCGAAGAAAATCAACCCCTTCAAACGAAAGGAAAGAAGTCAATGGCGAATATTTGTAGTAATCATATCGAAGTGATTTTTGATTCAAAAAGTGCCTGTAAACACGGGGCAGAAGTGCTTGAGAAACGCCTAAAATTAACCCCTGTAGGTTACGGGGTTGGACTCGCCGAAAAACAGCCGTATCAGTACTTTTTCGATGTCGGCTTTGAATCTAATGAAACCACTTTAACCCTCGACTGTTGGACAAAGTGGAACCTCGACACCCGCACCATTTTCGACCTCATTCTGTGGATGGATTCTTTGGGCGGAAAAGTTCAAGAAGTAAAGGCCACGTATGAAGAAAGTGGATGTTTGTTGTTTGGAAGTTATGAATGGGATAGAGAAAACGATGCACTTATTGAAAGTCGAGTGTCAGACTCAGATTATGAGAAATGCGTTCGCGACTGCATCGCAAAAGAAGGCGAAGATTACGCCTATGATTCCCTCTATAACGCCCTCGAAGAAGTCTTAAAATCAAATAGTGAAGAAACCTATCACGGAACACTCTTAAACCGAAAGGAAGAATTATGTCAACACGCAGTTTAATTGGAATGCTCAAGGAAGACGGAACATGTCAAACCATCTATTGTCATTGGGACGGCTACCCCGAATACAATGGAAAAATGCTCCTCGAAAACTACATGGAAGCCGAAAAAATCGAAGCGTTGCTGACCCTCGGCGACATCAGTCTCTTAAACGAAGACGTGGCGCCAACAACCGACACACACGCCTTTGATTCACCCGAACCCGGCATCGTGATTGCGTATCACCGCGATCGTGGCGAGGCGTTGAGTGAGATTTGCATCTGGCCGTCAAAGGAAAAAGCAGCCGAACTTGCCCATCAACGTTTCTGGGCAGAATACATCTATTTGTTCGACAAAGACAAGTGGATTTTCTGTAACACCACAGGCCGTGGAAAATGGAAGTTCCGAGACCTTGCCAGTCATAAGTTCGAATCGTAATAATTAATTAACTGAGCGCGTAGGATGTCTATAGGCGAGACGGCACGCACTTCGTGCAAACTGCATGCAGTGTGGGAGCATTCGCTCCTCTTGAGAGACCACGTCCTGCGCGACTCAGCCCTTGTATGAAAGGAGAAAATTATGCCTACATTATCAATGTCGGGGGGCGGTCGTTTTGTTGAACGTTGCGAGCTTGCCACAATCCCGACACCTCAAGGGGATGGTCGTTGGACACCCATTTCTCATTCAAAAGTTGTCGATGCGGTCGTTCAAAATATCGAACAGCGCAACCTCAATATTCTGAAGGAAGAGTACGGTCTTGCTCGCGATGGACGCCAAATATTCGGTGTGATTCGAATTGCAGGTAATGGCGAATCGAGCGAATGGACGCGCTGTATTGGTGTGCGAAATTCTCACGATAAAACGTTATCATTCGGACTCACCGCAGGGATTAACGTGGTGGTTTGTAGCAACCTCTGTTTCGGGGGTTCGTACGTAATCAAACGTCGACACATCGGTGAGATTGATGTCCCTAAACTGGTTGAGAACGCTGTCGAAAACCTCGACGCTGAATTCTCAATTGTTGAAAGAATGGTTACACAACTCAAGCGTGAGTACATCACCGACGATCTTGCACGTTCAAATATTGTGCGAATCGCGGAGTGTGGAGGGATCAACAGTAGCGATATTCTCCCCGTTTATCGTGAGTATAAGGAGCCCCGACACAAAGCACTCATCTCTCCAACGAACTGGGGTTTACTGAACGCTTGCACGGAAATCATCAAGAAGTACACGCCTGCACGTTTAGACTTCGCCCATCGCAACATTACCCAATGTTTCGGACTCAACGGCACCCAAGGAAATCTATTGATGGCACAGCTATAATTTTAGCAGAACCATCTTCTCATTCAGTCCATGAGCTACGCCTTCTAAATACCCCAAACCCCGAAAGGAAAAACAAACCATGTCAGAAGAAAACAACCATTCACAAAACAATAACAATTCATACAGTGAACCTCCTCCATTTTGCCCCGAACAGCGTTCGACACTAGGCGCAATCGTTACAGGTTTCCTAACAGGCGTTGCCGCAACGCTCACCGCAATCCACCTTATCAACAAAGACTAAAAACACGAGAGAGATGAGCTCCACCGCCCACCTCTCTCTTTTTTGATAAATAACTATACAACTTCAAGATCACCTTTTGATGGATTCTTTTCTTTCTTCTTGGATTCTGGAGGTTTAATTCCAAAACGCTCATTCTCTTTTTTTAATTCATTCGCTAACGTATCTTCCGAAAAACCGAGCATATTTGCAATTTCAGGCTTTGTATATTTAATACGAGAATACTCATCAACGAGTTTGGTTAAAAATGGAACGTCTGCATCTTCCACTAATTCCCATAGTCCATTTTTTGTATTAAAACGTACATTAAATGGTGCTTTTTCTTCAGGAAATATTCCATAACGACCTTTTTTATGTCGAATAGTAAATGGGACTTCTAACGTATCTTCCTCCCGCGAGTTTTTACGCTCCAACAAAAATGTGTTCGTGGATTTAAATAGCTTTTGTTTACTCCGATAAACTTCACCTTCTTTATTCGAATGATGGAGTCCAATAACCGCAATTCCAGCACGTCGAATTTCTTGAATTAACCGGTAAACAACCTTTTCAGAGAAAATCAGTGCAACAGCATTTAAAGTGTCGATAACTATTCCATTTATTTGCAAATTTTTAAGATAGGAAATAAAATGAGCAATATCCTTTTGAGTTTTAAAGTTTAAATATTGAAATTCTACAGCATTTCGTCCTGTTGAAATTGGCGATGTGGGTTCAATAATTGTTAAGTTTTTAAGGCAGTTTTTACTCTCCGTCTCATTTGATGGCAAGTACTTTTGTCCAAAATTCTCTATAGAATAATTATAATCATGATCATCACAACTTAAAATTGCCCATTTTTGAGCATTATTTGTTATCGTCGATGAATTCCAAAAACGTTGTTCAAATATTTTCTGACGACGGGTTGAGAGGTTGATGCAGTTCAATAGAATTGATGTTATCAAATTACTTTTCCCCAATCCAGAATAAGAATAAACAATACAATACTCTTTTCGTTTAATCAAAGGATAGAATAACCAATCTTTATTTGTGGAATCTTCTTCAGGTAAAATTAAGTCATTTATGCGATCTTGCCAAAATTGTTGAGGAATGGATTCTTTGGTGATTCTTTCGTCCTCTTCTATAGCCGCGCCTAAAAGAGTATAAAAATCATCAATTTCAAAAGCTGATATTACTTTTCTTCGAATATTTACGAAATTAGTCATTTGCTCAATGCTATTAAATCCATTATAAGGAACTGGAGTATCTTCAACTTCGATTTGAATAACTTCAAAAGAAGCAAAAGAGTCTTCTCTTTTTTCAAGATATGAGAATAATTTTTCATTATCAATGTAAGATTCGGCTAAAGTACGATGCGAATCATTTGTGATAATTAAGCGTACATGTTTGTTGTCAAGGGAAGAAAAATCAACTTGTTCAAAATTATCTTTATCACACAAAAATGAAGTAAAAACAACACTGGAGTTATCAAAATTAATCTGATTGTTTTGAGCGGATTGAAGGTCATTAACAATACAAACATATTCAGCATTTTTTATCAGATTCTCATGAAGTAATATTTGTTTTTTTACTAATGGAACATCAAAAATATCTGTACTTCCATTTTGTTTGATCCAATTTGTAACAGGAAGATAATACTTTCTTTTCGTGC
>CAZIVM010000127.1:0-6339 GCA_964542845.1 uncultured Victivallales bacterium | reverse complement strand
GTTCACCCTAACATTCTTGATATAGCAAATAGTGCAGAGATTGAAGTTGAATCAAAACTCATTGTCGCACTGGAAAATCTATATCCTTATGCGGACACTCAAGATCATACTCCAATATATGACCTAAAGAGTGATTTATTCGGCCATCTCAACTCGCGAGAAAAAGAAGATTTACCCGTTGCCTTGGCGTATATACTAAAACAATGTCCTCATTTAGATTGGATAAAATCATCGATAGTTGTCGCGAAAAAGAAACAATTAAAAGCCAAAGAAAACGTCTATTCAAAGGACGATATAAAATCGATGTTTCAGTCACTTAATAATGATAGAATGCGAATCGTAACAGGTACGTCTAATATTAATGATATAATCTTAGATGCACTTGACAGTTACCAAACATATTTAACAGGATCGCAATTGCCAGCTGTTGGTGATCTTTGGAATAGATCAAAGAAGCCAAAGAAAGATACACATAAAGACGAAGAAGATTTTACGAATCATCTGACTCGTTTTTTACGAAGTAAGTTAATGGAAGCCCCTATTATACTCAATAGAGAGGTTAAGATTAACAAAAAGTCGATTACGGACATCTGGATTGATGCAATAAGTCGTGATGGCAAAAAGCTAACGCTTTGCATCGAAGTTAAAGGTAGTTGGAATAATGAAGCAAAAACAGCATTGAGGTTGCAACTCGTAAATAAGTATATTCTTAATGATGGGGCTGATGCTGGGATTTACCTTGTCGGATGGTTCAAATCACCTAATTCAAGCCATCAAAATCAATGGACTGATATTGATTTTGCTAAAAATGATCTTAAAGGACAAGAAAAAGAGGTCTCAACTGAAATCATCCAGCCCCTTTCTGCCGTCGTAATCGATTGTTCGATCAGCTAAGAAATATATCTCCTACAAAAAATAAAGATAATTTAAAACCCTGTTATAACGTATTCCGCAATATTAAAATCATTTAATCTGAAGGGTAGTGTGCGCAACGCACTACCCGCACCACCAACCACTGTTTCAATCAATTACCCCCTTTTTGATGTGTAAGGATAAAATTATCCGCTGTATTCTCATTAAAAGCGTGGATAATTATCATTGTATTTTTGCTGGAAGAATCAGGGTTAGTAGTTGCGCGATATAATGGGGGTGATTCATAAAGAGGACATGGTGTTTTTGCGTAAGTTCATCCTCACTAATACTATTGTTAATAAGGTCGTTATAGTTCGTGCACGAGAGAATAAAGCTATTCAAAGAGACAAGAGGATCATTCAGTCGCGCTTCAATTTGTTTAATCGTCTTGACAAACATAACCTTGGCACTATTGAGATTTTCATGCAATATACCGTGCGGTTCGATAAAGTTAATATATTGCATATCACCCTTAATGACCCAAAGAATGAAATCGGGATGGAAGTTTGAGGCTTCAAAGAACCCAACACCACGACCCCGACTAAGATTCCTTAAAAGATAGATTTCAAGGTTACGTTCGCGTAATTCATCTTGATTAATTTTTGCATATTCTTTGAGATCTGTTACAAATTTGAACTCACTTGTATTGAGAGTAACAGGCATAATTGCAACTTGTCCTGTTGTCTTAATATGAAAAAGAGGTTGAAAAAGGTGCATCTTCATATTGATACTCTCAATACCCGAATATTTTATCAGTTCTTCTTGTTTTTGTGCAAGCTCATCTTTCAATTTTTGAATACTATGAATGAGTGTTTCATCATTAGCATCAACGATCAACTGGTAGTCTGTTTCAGTCGGAATATTGGGATCATCAGCGGAAAGTTCGCGAAGTTCTAGACGAGGCTCGATGAAGTTTTGCTTGTGGTAGTCGTAAAGTTTTTCAACATAGCGCAAAACAAGGTCTTTTACAATATCGCGAATAACGAGTACATCATCCATTGATTTAGGTTCGAGTCGTTCTTTTGGGATATAAAGGGTATACCATTCAGAGGAAGCGAGCAGGTTTTGTATGCCTGTAAGGTCAACATTTAGGTTAAACCATGCACGTTCACGTTTGAATCGCTCGATTGTAAAAAAGAGTTCATTGACATCTATGAGACCGATAACGAGCAAACTCAAAACATGGGATTCCTTTTTAAGAACGTACTGCTCATCTTTTTTCTTAAGGGACGCAACGGATTGAATGCGAGGATAACAGTCTGCCACAATTTTATTTTTAACAAGGTATGAGGGGATATCGCCTATTGCTGGAACGGGCGCATCTTTTTTGAAATCGTACTCTTTCCCGTCATCCTTTTTCTTCTTAGGACGCAACACTTTAAGTTTTTTCCCGAAATCATACGTGACATTCAACGGGATTTTTTCGACATATTTGTGTTCATTCCCGGGTAACCCCTCTTCCTCAAGGTAAGCTTTGAATTTTTGCATAAAGTCGGCCTTGATTCCAAACACATTGAGCAACTCAAGCTCATGAAGATATTTGGGAAGTGTGGGTGGATTACTATGCGTACTACGCTTGAGGCTCCACCGATATCCTTTGAGACGAACACCTCGGCCAAAGAGCTGGACAATTTGAGCACCCTCGGATTGCCCCACGTGCATAAGCCCCAACGTGCTTACGCGCCAGCAGTCCCAACCCTCAACAAACTTTTTGGATCCGATCAGAAGGTTGACGGTTGATGTTGATGATTTGATACTATCGAACATGGCTTCTGTATATTCACTATCGTTTTTGACAAGGACGTAATCGGCATCAAGTTTTTCTGAGATATGGTCGCAAAGTTCTTTTGCTGCACCCACATTGATGAGGCCGAACGGAATTGCGGATGTTCCGACTTTGAGTGCGATCTCGCCACTTTTTCCCTTGACGCGCTCAAGGACAAGTTGGCCTGTTGCATCAGTACTAAAAAGGTTTTTAAGAATGGCATTATAGAGAGCGTCCACGTCGCCTTCATGTTTACAGATATAGTCAAATGCCTTTTTGAAGAAGTCGACATTATTACTATCGAGCATCCCTGTTTCAGTACCTGTTTGGTGAAGAAGCGAATGGATTGTCGTTTTTGCATGTTGCGGGTTATTAAGAAAAGTTGCAAAAAACTCGATAATGAGTGCGATATCGGTGAGCACGTCTTTATCTTCCTTTTTCATGCCACCCGACACCGTACTCCCCACAAACACCCACAAAGGTTTTTCGATATTGAATGTGGCTAAATCCTTTCCTTTATCAAGGTATATTTTAAGCTGTTGGTAATATTTCAGGAGCGCCCCCACGAGATAGGTGAACTTGAGGGAGTCGAAAGTTTTAGGGATATTAAAGATTTGATAATCTTTTCCGTATCCATCCTCGTAGAACCAACGGTATGAGTAGTCGAACAATATTGCTTTTGCATAATCATCTACATGGCCAGTTGATTGTACGGCTTGCGAAAAGGTAGCTGAATATTCGAATGAGAAACCATTTCCACACAACATCGCTCGATTTTTCATCCATGCATTTTCTTCACTTTTTGCATTCTTTCCTGAAATACCAGCATGTCCTTCATCAACAAGGAGTAAGTTATTATCGCCGAGGTTACGTGTTGCAATTGTATTAGGGCCATCTGTTTCACCGAGTTTTTGGATTTCGAGGTAATAAATATCGGTCAGAAAACTATCGGCCACATCTTTGGAATACTTTTCGGCATGGAGCCCGCTCTGAGCGAACTCCGAGGCATGTTGAATACTTAAACGCTCATTAGGTGTAAGTAAGAAGGCATAATTAAATTCGTTTGCTTTTCCAGAGTGTTGGAGATAATGTTTGAATTGAAGAAGATTAGCGTGCATGAGCAGGGTTTTACCTGAACCTGTTGCATTTTGCAAACACACTTTATTTAAGTCTTCCAATTGATAAGGGGTAATCGGTAAATAATTTGCGAAGTGTTCGTTAAAGCGTCCAACATACTGATTTAAATCATCTAATAATTGTTCTTTATTGGAGAAATAGCGATCGAGATAAATTTCTGTAAAGAGCAAAGAGAGCCACTGAAAGTATTTCCAGACAATGGGTTGAACGCGTCCTTCATTGATTTTGAACGTATGTGCGATGATATTTTTTTCATAACGATCGAGCATTTCTTCTGAAAGTTCACAATCTTGCATACGGAAAAAGTCGGTGGTTTTAAGGACATCAAGATAATAATGATTGGCATCCTTATTAAGTCCTTCTTGACAGTTTTTCAACGACTCTGTTAATACATGGAAAGGGCGCACTTTTTTACCATCGCGCATGTGTTCGCACAAGGGATCGATTCCAAACAAGGAGATGATCCACTGATTCAACAGTAATTTCTGATTAAAAGGTAACGTTTTTACTTTATTCTTCGGTTGTCTTGCCATAATTACTGCCCCGTATAATAGTAAGGGATTTTGCTTTCTTCAATCGTAAAGAGTTCTTCAAGTTTGTCTTTTTTTAATTGTTCACATATTTTAGCATTTATAAATTCAAGTGCTTGCTTCCCAAATTTATTGGGATAGTTCGGAGAAATTCTAATCGTCTTAATACATTCCCATATATTTTCTATTTTTACATTAATATAGGGGCGCATGTTAAAAAATTCAACAGGATAGTCTTGATCCCTCATGAGATTAAATCGATATTCATCTTCTACTTCAAAGGATTTATCTTTCATCGCTGCAAGCAGACACGCAATGTTAAGAGTAGTCAAAGGTTTTGAGGATTTAGATTGTTTATATTGAATTTCTTTTTGACATATTTCATCAAATTCAGCTTCAATTTCAGTACGAGTATCTGTTTTAATTAAATCAGTATAAAAACATTTAAAAAAACTGTTACAAAGTTTTTTTACACCTTTTACATTAGAAATTTTATCATTCAACTTCATTTTATCAAACCCTATTGCACAACCACCATTAGGGGTGTACGAACGCCACTGAGAAAGTGAATCACCATTTGCAGAAAAACAAAGAATGAAAAAATACTTAATGTGTTCTGAAGAATAACCTTTAAGCAATTCTTTTATATCTAATAATTCGTTTTGATTTGAATATTTAGTTTCCATATAACTTAACAGATGTTTTGCACCTGTAATAACTTCTGTTGTGTCATTTAAAAAAGATGAATGTGTTGCCCTTAACTGATTAGTTTCAAGTATTTTTAATGCCGTGTCAATAGACGTATAGTGCCACAATATATCAGTTGTTGATGAAGTGCATCCCATTAGGTATTCTCCCACATGAGGGTGGTGAAGGTTTCTTCGATGAGGCGCACTTTCCATGTCTCTTCATCGCGACGAAGGTTCGGGAGATTATTGCTCCCGTTCACGTAGATGGTATCGTATTCGTTGTCTTTCGTATTGAGGCATTCGCGGAGGAGGTATTCGTCGAGCATGGCGTTGTCTTTTTCGAGGTCGTCGGTGAGGGTACGCCAGATGATCAACACCCGTTCTATTTCGCCATTGTTGGGGTCGAAACGTTTTTTAGGGAGTGTCCCTTCCACTTTACGGAACATCCATGGGCTTTCATCCACTTTGCTCAAACGGCCTTGGAGGGTGAGTTTCGTGTGGGTATCCTCGGGTAGTTCGGGGTCTGGACGGCGTTCAAACGTGCCAGTGTAGGCCTGGGGGGCATAGAGTTTATTCACGCGAAGCCCGAGCAAGTAGTTAAACGTTTCCATTAAGTCGATCGGGCGGTTCTCGTAGGTTTCACTTTTAGGCTTTTTGAGCTTAAGCGTGTAGTTGAACGGCTGTGCAAACGCCCCAATATTGAGCAAACTATTGCTTCCTTGGCTCTCTACATCCAGCATATAGCGAAGAAGATAATCGTGCGCAAGTTCGGGCGTAAGAGTGTACGCATCGTTTGATTCCAATACCAAGTTGTTCAACGTGTCTTCGTAACTCTCCAAGCGGATATACTTGAATGCGTGCGTCATTGACTTCGTTTCTTCTGCCACCTCGCCACGCTTTAACTTCTTCTCCACCATCAACGGCTTTCCGTCTTTCCAGTCAGGAGAAAAAACAACTTTCTCAATGCGGGGTTTCAATACCGTATCAAAGTGTTCCCCCATCTCCACCAAGATATATTTTCGATTTCCGCCATCTTCTCGATTTAAGTTAATCACCGCATGCCCTGTCGTCCCCGAACCCGCAAAATAATCAAGAATTACGTGTGATTCAAATGTAGTTGAAATATCAAGTATGAATTTTATCATTTGCATATTTTTAGGAGTTGTTATTCTTCTTGATTCTCCCATAATATCAGAAAGTAAAATAGTTCCTTCATTTGTTGAATACTCTATAATACTACGAGAATTTTCAACATTTTTGAACGCAATATAGCGCTTGTTTTTTCTCATATAGGTGTCAGCCAAAT
>CAZIVM010000126.1:0-6388 GCA_964542845.1 uncultured Victivallales bacterium | reverse complement strand
TCTCTATCATTTTTTAGAGTGTACACATTTTTTTGAGTTCGCTTGAATCTGGCACTTTTAAGATAATCATATTGCCTATACCTGGAAGAGGCGTGACCAATTCAAAGTTCATCATAATTGAAAATGGAGGCACCGATGCTGGAATATCATTCGATGGGACACAGTTCGAATCAAACGGAATACGGACGGCATCTTTTACTGGCGGAAGAAGGCGTAAATTCCACGCCTCCACATTCAACAAAGGGAAAATCTGCATCGAATTGGGGGCTAAACATGCCACAATTGAATCGGACTGAAAAGGCAATACGGTAGAGTCCAACTGCGTTGCATAGAGATAAAACGCCATAGAATCGGTATAGCTATAGTTAAGCGAGAGGGTATAGTTTTTCACTTCTACCGTCATGACAGTGTCTAAAGGATTACACAAGAAAAATTCCAATTGGTATTGATCCCCCAAACGCAAACCTGCCATGGGTTCTTGAAATTTAAATTGTTGTGTGGGAAGGCTCACCACATTAAAAAGGGTCGCCACTTCGGCCACCGGGCTCACGGCTTCGGATAACGCAAAACAGCCTAACGCAGCGGAGGAGTCGTTCAACACTTCGCGTGCACTCTTTTCGCCTGAACGAAGCATGACGCAGGATTGACTTTGAATTTCAATATCAGTCAAGCGATCGGCTAAATCAAAAGGGGTTGTTTGAACCCATTGACGTTTCCCGAAAGTATGACATAACGTTGGAAGTATACTCAACGAAATCATCAAAACCATTTGGAGTCCAACCCAAATTAACAACCCAAGACATACATAATAACGACGTGGCATATTACGATTCTCCTTTCTCACGACTTGTGATCTTTCTAAAGATGCGTGAAGCCATCCATAAAACACTACCCACCCCAAGCAATAAGATTGCAATTTGCGTCTGATTCTGATAGTGATTCAACAAAGGATAGCCTATCCATAACATCAAAATAAGTGAAAATAAAACAATCATCATTCGTTTACGAATCACAGCAGAGTAGTAAATTTGCACCACGATCAAAAAGAGGGTAATCGTTGCCAACAAATAGCCTAAACCACGTGTACCGTATAAAAAATATTCTTCGAGGGATAAGGATAATGTCCCTGCAAAAAAAGTATTGGAAATAAAAGTCACCAACACAAAATTAAGCCCAGCAATCAACATTGGAAACCAAAAATTGACCGCATATCCTATTTTAAGGTTGCTAGCAATATAACGGAAGTGAAGTCCTAAATGTACCAACGGCAACACGCAACCCAACATCACGGGCGGAATAATCAACAATAAGAATGCAGAATTTTTCCATTCGGCATTAAACATAGGGAGTTCGCGCAATACATATTGATCAGTATAGATACCGTGTGCTAAAAACAATAATGCTGCGTAAAATGTGATATGTCCGAAATAAGCAAACGTTGTAGCCGTTTTGGAGCGACCAGCACTGCGGGATGCAAAGTACCATGTTCCGTAGAAAACCAATGGAATAGTTAGCGAAGCCACAGCATCAAAAATCGATGGCGACACATTTTCACGCGCATAATAATATCCTACATATTGCATCACCCACAAAACTAAGGCGCCGACCAACACGGTTTCGGATCGTTTTTTGAATGCCCATACCGCGAAGAAAATAGAGAGTAAATAGACGGGTAACAACTGCCATACACTACTTAAATCAGCAAAACAAACATAGCCTGCCAAAAATGTGATACAGCTCATCGCTTGAGTTTTTGATTGCAAAAGCGCGTAAAGAATAAATGCGGATATGGCAGACGCCAACAACGCAAACGGTAAATTTGAATCACCTAGAAAAAGCGTGGAGAGCAAGACGAGTCCACCCCCGAAAGCGACATGACCTAAAACGTGTTCAAAATCGGCCACCCACTCCGCACCATTCCATGCCCGCACCGCGATAGCAATGAGATGAAAAAGCATCATTGGGCCAATCGATAGTGACACTTTGAACCACAAAGGAAGTTCGCCCCACATTTCATAAACTAAAAAGCCTGTCCCCAAACACATTAAAATGAGTCCCACAATCGCAAAAATTGCCCCAGGTGTACGCGCTAAGATTGAGACCGTAGGATCTTTATAATCTTTAGAGAGTTCTGCAGCCTGCGTGAGAGAGATTAAACCGGAGTGCGACCACTCGCGAATCTTTTTTAATGTGTAGCGTTTGCGACTCATTTAGCCTCCTATAATTTTTCCAAATAAAGTGACAGTTGTAGCGCGATCGATATGAACTTGAACTAAATCTCCTATTTTCAATCCCTCAGTGGGCGGAAACACCACCACTTGGAATGAACTGGTGCGACCTGACCAACGGCTGGCATTGCGTTTAGAAGGCCCTTCCACCAAAACTTCCACCACTTGATCAACAAATTTGGCATTGTGCATGGCAGAAAGTTGACCTAAATCATCTAACAATATTTGATTACGCGATTCTTTTACACTTTGTGGAAGTTGATTTTCCATCGTTGCCGCACGCGTATTTTTGCGTGGCGAATATTTAAAAATAAACGCTTGATTATAGGCTGCAATTTGCATCACTTTACGTGTTTCTTCAAAATCGGCATCCGTTTCACCCGGAAAACCCACAATAATATCTGTAGAAAAACTCACATCAGGAATTTGTGCACGCAGTTTTTCAACAATATCTAAATAAAGTGCTTGTGTGTAGGGGCGATTCATTTTTTTCAAGATGTCGTCCGACCCTGACTGTACGGGCAAATGTATGTGATTACAAACTTTAGGGAGTTTTGCAATCGTATCAATGAGTTTTTGATTAAAATACGCAGGGTGTGGAGAAGTAAAACGAATCCGTTTGAGTCCTTTGATTTCAGAAATTTTTGTAAGTAAATCAGCAAAAGGAGAGTGTTCGGGAGGCATCGGTGGCGGTTGATTATCACAACCGTATGACGCAACGTTTTGACCCAACAATAAAATTTCACAGACCCCTGTTTGGACTAACGATTCAATCTCTGCAATGATGTCGCTTTCAGCACGACTCTTTTCAGGACCACGCACCGAAGGGACAATGCAATATGCGCAATGGCGTGAACATCCACGACTAATCGCGACCGAAGCCGACACACGAGGGGCCTCAGTATCTGCATCTAAGTGATCCGACATCGCCGTCAAAATCGAAGGATCATCCATGCGGTCAAGCAACACTTGTTCTTCAGAATGACACAATTGGTCTACCGTATCAGCAATGTGGTGCAATTGATCCGTTCCCACCACAAAGTTGACATGCGGATTTTTCTTAAGAATCTCTTCACCACGACTTTGCGCCATACACCCCATCACCCCAATCATTAAATTGGGTTTAACACGTTTTAAACGTTGTACAATTCCAATTTTACCCATCGCTTTGCGTTCGGCTTGATCACGCACACTACAGGTATTAAAAATCAACACATCAGCATCTTCTTCAGATTCAGCACGCGCGTATCCGCGTTTTAACAATGCAGCCAATGCGGCTTCGGAGTCGCGCTCATTCATTTGACAACCATAGGTGCGGATAAAGACTTTTAAGGGTTCTGACATTTATGTTCTCCTTAGGATTCAAGAGGATCTAATTTGCGATAATTTGCGCCCATCGTCTCATAACGAAGCATCATTTGAGCCACTTTTTCGCGGAATTTAATATAATTTTTTTCAATTGGCGCACGCCATGTAATTTCACTTAACGCTGCAAGACGAGGCAATAACGCATATTCGAGTCGGGCAAAATCAAAAAAGTATTCAGACCAACAGTTCGCTTGCGCGCCCAGCACGAAAGGACGATATTCTTCAGGTAAACCGCAATCGACATTAAAATCATACACGGTTTCAAGCCCGACATACCCCCCGATCGATTCGGGTTCGGTCGATTCGGAGCCCTGACCATAATCAAAATAAAGATGGGTATTGGGTGTCATAATCACTTGATGTTTCGCTTTGGCGGCCGTCAAGCCCCCTGCAATCCCTTGCCACGACATCACAATCGATGAAGGCGGTATTCCCCCTTCTAAAATCTCATCCCAACCAATCATTTTTTTCCCTAATTCTTGGATGAAATGACCTATTTGTGTAATAAACCACGATTGAAGTTCATGCGTATTGGCAAGATCATTTGTCGCCATGCGCGCCTGACATTTGGGGCATTTTTCCCATTGCGTTTTGGGGCATTCATCCCCACCAATGTGTATATAGGAGGATTCAAAAAGGGTCGAAACCTCTCGAATCACATCTTTTAAGAAAGCAAGCGTGGCATCGTTGCCCGCACAGTAAACATTCTCAGAAATTCCCCAATGACACCATGGGGCATAAGGTCCGCCTGTACATCCGAGTTCGGGATAAGCCGCCAACGCCGCTTGGGCATGCCCTGGCAATTCAATTTCGGGAATCACTTCTACGCCACGTTCTTTCGCATACGCCACAATGAATTTAATCTCTTCTTGCGTATAATAGAAAGGACCGTATGGAACCCCATCAAGTTCAGTACGTTTCCACATCACAGGAGATGCTTCACGCACCGCTCCCACCTCAACAAGCTTAGGATATTTTTTAATTTCAATCCGCCACGCTTGATCTTCGGTAAGATGCCAGTGAAACACATTAATTTTATGTAAAACAAGTTCATCAATAAATTTTTGAATTTCTGCAACCGTAAAGAAGTGTCGACACACATCTAAGTGAGCCCCACGATAATCGTATTGAGGTGCATCCTCTATTTTCATTGGCGGGATTTGCACCACTTCTGTTAAAGGCGCACTCACAACCGCGGGGGGCAAACACTGCATCAACGTTTGAAGCGCCCACACTGCGCCACGGTAACTCATAGCACGAATCACGATTTGATTCTCTGAAACCTTTAAACTATAACCTTCGTGATGTGAAAGTGTTACATCTTCTTCAAACACCACTTTTCGTTCACAATTTTGTTGAACTAAACCCAAACGCGAGAGGGTCGCTTGCATATAAGAAGTATTCCATTCTAAAGGCAAAACAAACTGGGTCATTTCAGGGGCAAACACAAAAGGTTCACCCGAGAAAATGTGATAAGATTGTGGGGTTGGCAGAATCGAAAACATCTTAGTTTAATACCGCAATGATTTCGATTTCAACTAATGCGCCTTTGGGGAGTTTTGCCACTTGAACCGTTGAACGCGCGGGGTAAGGCATGGGGAAAAATTCACCATAAATAGCATTAACAGCGACAAAGTCATTCATATCGGCAAGAAAAATGGTGGTTTTCACCACTTGTGCAGGCGTGGATTTGGCTTCATCTAAAACCGCTTGAATATTCGCAAGCACTTGACGTGTTTGTGCTTCTACGCCACCTTCGACGAGTTCACCTGTTGCAGGGTTGAGTCCAATCTGACCACTGGCGTAAAGCGTATAATTTGCAATAATAGCTTGTGAATAAGGGCCCAATGCAGCAGGTGCGTTAGCGGTATCAACTTTTGTTTTCATGATTCTTTCCTCGTTTTTTTGCGTTGAATTTAAAAATAATCTAAAGATTCATCACTTTAATTTAGCGCAAATTCCGAGAAAAGCCAATGAGAAATTAACTTTTCTCTTGTTTTTTTTCAAAATTGGACTATATTTATAATATAACTTTTATCTTAACCCCTAAAAAACGAGGTATTTTATGGAAAACACTCAACACGCATTACACGTTGGATTCCCCTGCCCTAACGCCGATTGTGGCGCAACTGTCGAAGTCGATATTGTTGCTCTCCCCTCGGGTAAATTAGATTGCGCATGCAAAGTGTGTAATCAATCATTTAGTTTAGATGCTGATGCTCCCGAAAAAATCGCTAAAATTGGCGCACTTGCCACTATGTTAGCGGATATGCAAGGTCTTCTCCGCGAATGTTCATTAGGGGTTGCGACGCCTGCTGGCGAAGTCAAAGTCCCTTTCGCATTAGCATTGACTCAACTCAAAAACTTGATTCAACTCAATGTGAACGGCGAAAAACGCCCTTTCTCATTCTGGACAACTAAAAAATAACCTTTTCTCAACTTTTATATATAAGGATTTAACACATGACTCACGAAGAAATTGTACAAACTCTCGAAAAAACTGGCGCCCTCTTAACGGGTCACTTCCAACTCCGTAGCGGACTCCACTCGAATCGCTTTTTCCAAGCCGCATTAGTGCTCCAATATCCCGAAATTTCTGCACAACTTTGTGCTGAACTTGCACAAAAAGTAAAAGATCTCGGCGCAACAGTGGTTATCTCTCCTGCTGTCGGTGGCTTAATTGTGGGTCAAGATGTGGGTCGTGCGTTAGGTGTTCGCGCCATTTTCGCTGATAAAGAGAACGACAACGTGATCTTAAAACGTGGATTCCAAATTGGAAAAGATGAAAAAGT
>CAZIVM010000125.1:0-6445 GCA_964542845.1 uncultured Victivallales bacterium | reverse complement strand
AAATAACATCAAATCACAACAGTATCATATAATACTGAATATAAATTTGAATTGTAAGACACTTTCAAATAACATCAAATCACAACTGCTGACTTCGTGCAGCATCTTTCATTAAATTGTAAGACACTTTCAAATAACATCAAATCACAACAATTTCAAAAGAAGTAAATTTAGTATATAGATTGTAAGACACTTTCAAATAACATCAAATCACAACAGATTGACGATGTTTCCGCCCAAACCAACAATTGTAAGACACTTTCAAATAACATCAAATCACAACAGATTGTCCGAACTGTTCCGAAGAAAGCGGATTGTAAGACACTTTCAAATAACATCAAATCACAACATTAATTTAATTTGAGATCTATCTTCTACCATTGTAAGACACTTTCAAATAACATCAAATCACAACTAATGTTTTATCCTATAATACCTGTGTTAATTGTAAGACACTTTCAAATAACATCAAATCACAACCAGACGTGATGTCGTTGGATTCTAAAATATATTGTAAGACACTTTCAAATAACATCAAATCACAACTGCAATGGTGTCGGCTTCTTCAAAGGCTTTATTGTAAGACACTTTCAAATAACATCAAATCACAACCATTTCGGTCGACACGCCCTGCGATATCAAATTGTAAGACACTTTCAAATAACATCAAATCGTGACAACAAAAAAAATTGTGGTCGTTGGATTCTAAAATATAATATAGTGCATTAAAACGAATTTGTCAATATAGATCTATAAAAAATATGAAAAAAAATTATTACTTTGGTGTTGCAACAAAAATTGCAACTTGGTAGTTTTCTTCAATAGGTGCTGTCGCCGTTTGCGCATAACGCGCTAATACTTTACGCATCGTTGATACAGATAAAGTTTTATGAGGATTAATTGCCCCCGTTTGCTGAATGTGTCGCAAAAACTGATTCGCATTTTCAAAAACAACCGAATAGGAAACTTCTTTAGCAACGTGAATATTAAAATAAGTGCTCACCATTGATGCAACATCTTGATATGAACGAAGATGAGGTCCAGGATAAGGAAAACCCAAGCTCGAAAAAACATTGTGCAAAGTCGGAAACGTCCCTTGACACAATGTGCTAAACGCCAATACGCCTTGTTGCGATAATTGTTCGCGAATACGCCCTAACAAAGCGTCCAAATTTTCAATCCACTGAAAAGTAAATCCAGAGATACACAAATCGGTATTTTGAGGGAGAGAATAGTCTAACACATTGGCGACAACGCCTTTAAACTGTCTATTGGAAATTAACGGATTTTTTTCTGCAGTTGCAATCATTGCGGGCGAAAGATCCACCCCAACAATCTGCGCTAAAGGATAACGTTGATGAAGTTCTGCCGATAAAAAGCCTGTCCCTACCCCCATATCGACAATCTGTTGAGGATTTGCACGCAGAAACGGGAGCGTCGACGCGATCAAATCTTGCGCCATATCAGATTGACATTTCGCCGCAGAAGAATAGCTATCTGTACGCTTAGAAAAGTTATCGCGCACTTTGGTTAAATCGACACTCATTTTTTACCATAACCTCGATGGCGTTTGCAACCATATTGAGAGCCTTTGTCATGATGCGAGAAAGCACTGCCGCCCCGCCCTTGTCCTTGTTGAGGCATGTGACGTTTTCGTTTCAATGTTGCCACCTGCGGACGGCGTTCTGCTAAACCTCGATTCACCTGAATCGGATTCCAACTTGCATCTTTGCCCGTATAATACATCGCGGCCCCCATCGTTAAGGGAAGCGGAATGTAGTCTTGAACTTGTTGAGGACTCCATCGCATATTCGAAAGATATTGATCAACCACCTTCATCTCCTTATCCGTACAACCCGGAAAGTTAGAGATAAAAAGCGGGATTAAATATTGTTCTTTTCCGCACGCTTTACTTTCAGCTTTGAAGAAGTCGACAAATTTATAAAAGTCAGCTGCCTCATTTTTACGCATCGCCCAAAGCACATCGTTATGCAAATGTTCAGGCGCAACCTTGAGGTGACCCGAGACATGGTTTTGTACAATTTCGCGCATTAATTCGGGTTGACGTGTCGCTAAATCGAGTCGGATTCCCGAGTTAATATAAAGGTGTTTAACATGAGGCAACGCGCGCACCGTACGCAACAATGCAATCAATTCGTCATCACGAATCTCATAGTTGGGACACATTTTCGGAAATAAGCAGGTCACACGACGGCATTTTTCACATTTTGAGGGATCTTTGGGGCCATGTCCAAAAATATTACCCGCGGCACCGCCAATATCGGTAACGGTCCCCTTAAAATTCGGCTGTTTTGCAAAACGGTTAACCTCGCGAATCACGGAGTCGGAGCTTCGATTCGTGACAAAGCGGCCTTGATGTGCGACGAGTCCGCAAAACGCACACCCTCCCGGACACCCCCGCACTGCAGGCACCGAAAACTCAATCGTTTGAAACGCAGGAATACGCCCTTTATATCGTGGATGAGGACGTCCGGCAAAAGGGAGTTCATAAAGTGCATCAAGTTCATCCACGCTCAACGGCGTAGAGGGGCGTTCAATCACCACGATGCGGTTCCCATAGCGTTGAAACATGCCACGTCCGCACGCAGGATTCATCTCCTTTTCAAGCGCTAACATGGTCCGCATCAACGCATCTTTATCATTTTGATGCATCTCAAAACTATCCAATTCAATATATCCTTCAGGCTCAAAAGCCGCACTCTCTTTGCCGCCTAAATAACGTGCTGTACCGGGGATATGATTCAAAGGTTGATTTTCAGAAATCCGTTTAAAAATCTCTAAAATCTGACGTTCCCCCATCCCATAAATTAAAATATCCGCCTTACTATCTGTCAACACGCTTCCGCGAATTTTATCTTGCCAATAATCGTAGTGCGCCAAACGACGCATGCTCGCCTCAATTCCGCCTAAAATCACAGGAATACCCGGGAATGCTTTTTTGGCAAGTTGCGCAAACACAACTGTTGCCATCGGGGGGCGTTTCCCCGGCTCGCCATTCTCAGTGTAAGCATCTTCTTTGCGTAGACGACGCCCCACAGTATAAAGGTTCACCATTGAATCGATATTGCCTCCTGTCACGCCAACACCCAAACGGGGGCGTCCCATCACTTGCAGCGACTTCTCGTCTTTCCAATCGGGTTGCGCAATAATTCCCACACGATACCCCGCCTCACAAAGCACGCGTCCCACAACAGAAATCCCAAAAGAGGGGTGGTCTACATACGCATCGCCTGTAATTAACAAAATATCAAGTTCATCCCATCCACACGCTTGCATTTCGGCAGCGGTCATGGGCAAAAATTCAGGATGTTTTCGAGACTTCATAAAGATAATCCTTCACGTTAAAATTAAATTTCATATTATAAAATACCACTTTTTTTCTCTTTTTGCAACTTTTTTAGTGCTTTTTTTGCTATTTTTATATCTTTTTATCTTGATTTTATCCATTTTGGAGTTAAATTATTATGACTATACAAAAAAACTTTGAAGGAGTAACACATGGCTTTATCACACTTTTATCTCGACGATGACCAACAATTCCCGGCAATTCGTATTGAAAATTCTCACGGGGTTACAGAAATTTCTCTCTATGGAGGTCAAGTCGTCAGCTTTGTCCCTGCCAACAAAAAACAATTTGGGATTTGGAAAAATCCACACGCAATCTATCGCAAAGGAAAAGCAATTCGTGGCGGAATCCCTGTATGCTTCCCATGGTTTAGTCAACACATCACAGATAAATCGCTTCCACAACACGGTTTTGCACGCACAGCCATGTGGGAATTTGAATCGCATGAAATTGTAGATGGCAAAGAATATATCAATATTGCACTCTCTGACACCCCAGAAACACGCGCAATCTGGAACTACGGATTCAAATTGACGCTCTCCGTATGCTGTGATCGTCACCTTGCCGTTGCGTTAACCGCGCACAACACGGATGACAAACCTTGGACGTTCTCCGCAGCTCTACACTCCTATATTTCTGTTTCAGATATTACCAAAGTATCAATCGACTGTGGCGAAATCAAACAACTTATCGACTCCGCCAAGGGGAATACACCCGTCGTTTTAAATGGTCCCATTCATATCGATCGCCCGATCGACTGGCAATATATTCAATGCATGTCTGAAGGTCGTTTCAATCCTTTAATTCTAAATGACACAGGTAAAAAACGTGCACAACGCCTTCGCATTGGTCCCTCATTCCAACTTTGGAACCCCTGGATTGAAGGATCATGTAAATTCGATGACATGCACCCTGATGCCTACAAAAGCTTCATCTGCATTGAACCAGCTATTTTACAACGTTTACCCGTCAATGTTAAACCGCGCAAAAGTAGCACCCTCGTCTTTGCCATCTAATTGACAAATACAAACTTAAGGTCGTAGCACACAAGCTCAATGACCTCAAAATGGTAAAGATTTTAAAATTTAACAAAGGAATAAAATGAATCGCGACTGGTTTTCTGAACATTGCCCCATGTGGGAAGGGATGGCACTTTCTGTTGAAATACGCCGACAACTCGAATCCATCGAAAGCCCTTATCAAAAAATCGACGTCTATCAAACCGCAACCTATGGGAACATGTTGGTTTTAGATGGTAAAATTCAATGCACAGAACGCGATGAATTCGCCTATCACGAAATGTTAGTACACCCTGCCCTCTATGCACACCCCAATCCCCAACGCGTATTAATTATCGGTGGCGGAGATGGCGGCGCATTACGCGAAGTGCTTAAACATGAAAGTGTTACAAAATGCACACTTTGTGATATTGATGAAGCGGTTTCTGATATGTCTCGAAAATATTTCCCTCAAATGGCTGGTGCACTAGATTTGCCACGCGCAGATTTGCATTATGCGGATGGGATTATTTATCTTCGGGAAAGCATCGAAAAATTTGACGTCATTATTATCGACTCCACCGATCCAATTGGACCAGCAGAAGTTCTTTTTGGCGCTGATTTTTATCAACTTGTGGCCCAACATCTTTCTGAAAATGGGATCGTTGCCGCGCAGTCAGGCTCTTTCTTTATTCACGACCCCACAGTCAAAGCGTTGCGCGATGCAATGACAACTCATTTTGCACATTACGCTTATTTATTTGCTCACGTCCCTAGTTATCCAGGCGGAGGCGTCGGCATTGCGGTCGCCACCAACAGCAAAAACGTTCAACTCACACAACCTGCGCGAGATATTTTTATCACGCACCGTTATTATAATCAGGCGATTCATACCGCAGCTTCAGTGTTGCCGACATTCGCGCAACAGGAAGGCACACTTTAATGGAGAACGACCCGCCGTTAAGATATATTAATCGTTTAACAGGAGAGATTGAAACCGAACCCGTCATGGGGGATGGGCTCATTAAGTTTGCTTACCATACGATGGTAGGACGCTCACTTTGGGGCATTTTATTTAACCATGGATTTGTTTCTTCATTAATGGGACTTTATTTTAGTAGCTTTTTATCACGCGCACAAATTAAATCGTTTATTCGTGATCAAAACATTGATGTGAAAGAAATAGAACTTCCGTTACGCTATTATCGCTCTTTTAATTCATTTTTTATCCGAAAACTTAAACCTGGATCTCGTTCATTTGAACCGAGCAAAGAGAGTTTAGCTTCACCTGCGGATGGACGCCTTTTAGTTTACCCTACACTTGCACCCACTGATGCCATTCCTGTCAAAGGAGCCACACGCACATTAAATGATTTGTGCAAAGAGGTGTTACCCGATGGCGAATATGCAGTATTAATTGTTCGACTTTGTCCTGCAGACTATCATCGCTTTCATTATCCCTGTGATGCCAAGCGTGTGGGAAGTATCAACCGTGTCAAAGGGAAATACCATTCGGTGAATCCTGTGGCACTGATGCGATGTCCGAATCTTTTCGCAGAGAATGAACGTCATATTACCACGTTAAAATCGCCTGAATTTGGAATATTTAGATATATAGAAGTGGGGGCATTTGGCGTAGGTTCAATCATTGAAACCTCGCAACAAATGGAATCTGAAAAGATGGACGAGAAAGGTTATTTCAAATTTGGTGGTTCGACAGTTATTTTGATTTTTGATGCATCCAAAGTCGTTTTTGATTCTGATTTATTAGAAAATACAGCTAAAGGTTTAGAAACTTTGGTTTATGCGGGCAACGAAAGTGGCGCATTAAAAAAATCTTAAAAAGTTTTTAAAATCGAATTGACACAATAAAAAATTTCTATTTAAAAACTTTCAACCATTTAAAAGTGATATAATATAGTGTATTTTCAGTGATTTATATCATTATTAGATAAAATAAGAATGATTTACTTCAAAAACACAACACAACATATAGTGTTTTTATTTTTTTTCTAAAACAAATAAAAATCCTTTTCAAAAAAGACTTGTCCAAAGTGCAGAGAACGGCATTACAAACAAC
>CAZIVM010000124.1:0-6467 GCA_964542845.1 uncultured Victivallales bacterium | reverse complement strand
ACAAATCAACGTCAATCCACTAAAATATTGCGCTTTATTTTCAATTTTTGAATAAAAACTACCCTTACACGCCATTTAGCGTTGAAAAAGGAACTCTTTTTATCAAGATTAAATTTGAAAATCTTTCATTGAAGATGTATATTACTAGACGATTTAACCCCATCACCCTTTTCTCTTAATCTATGACTTTATCTTCTCGCATCAAATACTATCTCTACATCGTCATTATCCCTCTTTTGTGTGCCATGCTATTCGAAACAACTTATGCACAACAACAGATCCAGTCGGACTCCGAAAAAGAGCTTTGCACATTATGTAGTTCAAAAATACTCGACACCGCTAAAATTCAACATCTATTAGATGCAGCAGTCGACATCAACACCGTTACACGCAATAACCTCACCCCCTTGCACCTTTTAATCCAAAATAACCATACGCAAATGGCCAAACATTTTATTGAAAATGGGGCAATCGTTGACCCACATCTTTGTGGAATTGTGCCACAACATGTCCCTACGCCCTTAAAATATGCCGTCCGCTATAACAATTATGAGATGGTTCAATTTCTATTCGAACGAGGAGCCTCGTTTGAAGGACAAGCCAACCTGTATCGAGAAGCGTGTAATGTTAAACCTCCTGTCAACTACGATTTAGTCAAATTGCTACTGAATAAACGTCAAGAAGATCCCAAATGTAGAGACGATGCCGTCTATTATTTTTCTTCACCAACCTATGAAGGGAAAGGGGCTGATAGTTATATCGTCTCCAATTCACCTTACGGCACGGCAATGTTTCGCAACGATACGCAACTCTTGGATATTTTAGTCTCACATTTCTTAGAAGAAAGCCCCATTTCATCAGAAGTTAGTTTCAAACGACACTGTTTATATGCACTTGCCTACTTTAAAAAAGATGCGCTTCTCGTTTATGAAAAAAATGGAATGAATATCAACGAAATTATCGAAGGACATTCAGCGATGGACATGATGTTCACCCTAGAAAATCCTGAACTTTATCCGTTTATCGACTTCCTTGCATCCCGCACTCAAAAGCTCAACCAAACTAAAATTGGTGTAGATATTTTAGCATCGTCTGCAATTTATGGATTTCCAAAGGCGTTCAAAAAAGTAGTCGAAGCCTCGGAGGATTTTGACCCGAATATGAATCTCCATTTTCGAACGAGCGCAGTCGTCCCACTTATTGCGCTCACATTGATTTCAAACGATACAGAGATACTCACGTTTCTTGAAGAAAAAGGACGTCTTCTTACCGATGAAGATGTCTTTTGGGTTGCCAACCAACTCTCCCTCGCATCGCTCAAACTTCTGAAGTCGCGCAACTTCGATTTCTCTCAACTGATGCCCACGCGAAAAACTGACTTCACAAAATTCAAAATTACAACATTAGCCCATCTCAATTACATCGATTCAGAACTCGAATTTATCCTCCAAAATGGTGCCAACCCTAATTCCTTAGATGGCGACAACCTCCCCCCTCTACAAACCTTCTTTCGGGGTCAATATGAATATGAAGGTTATTTTGATCGTAACATTTATCGCTCAAAACAGACATGGCAACATTTTCAATATCATGATGAGTCTATCAATCGACTACGCATTTTACTCGCCCATGGCGCCGATCCCAATCACCAAGCCACAGATGGGCTCACCCCTATGATGGCCTATGTTCAACGTGTCGAAAAACTGAGCCCTTCCGATGTGGAATATACTAAAATTATCGCACCTAAAATTTACAAGCTTTTTTTAGACAACGGCTTAGATACCTCCATTCGAAATCACGATTTTAATACATTGCAAATGATGATTGATGCGCTTCCCTCCACCCATCGAGAAGCATTCTTACCCAATCCTAGAACGATTTTAGACGAATTAGAATAATCAACTTTAACCCCGAAATTACCCTATGAAAAAACTGATCTTATTAACCCCTTTACTCTTCCTTATGTTTAATGCGTGTCAACCCTCCGAAAATCAAAAATATGATGACGCCCTTCGTTTTAATGTGCCATTTTCTCAAATGATACCCTCCTATCAATCTAAAAATTTTGATGTCACTCATCCCGAAGCCTTTACCATTCAAACAGGCAACACTGAATCCATTCAAGCCCACACCCCAGCAGGCAAATTCTACGCGCAAAACATGTTGGCAATGAATGAAAACTTACGCTCGGTGCGTCAGGAAAAAACTTTTCAAACCTCCCCTTTCTATAACTATAGAAGTATGCATATTGATGTTTCCCGACACTATTTTTCAGTCGATGCCATCGAACGCTTCATTCAACAAATCGCTGTATTGCGTTTTAACAAACTCCAAATTCATTTAACTGATGATCAAGGATGGCGTATCGAAATTCCACAATATCCCGCGCTCACTGATACAGGCGCATACCGCTATGATACAGATACTGCCACAGAGCGTTATGGCAATTTCTATACCCAAAAAGAACTTAAACATTTAGTAAAGTTTGCCCAAAAATACCAAATTGAAATTATCCCAGAAGTGGACTTCCCAGCGCATTCACGCTCTGTCCTTGCCTCTATGCCCAATCTTTCTTGCTCAGGAAAACCCGAAGTGGTTGGACGCATGGTCAATAATCCGCCCGGATGTTCCACGCTTTGTATCGGCAACCCCGAAACATGGAAATATGCCGAAGTGGTTCTCGACAACCTTTGCGAAATTTTCCCTTCTGAATACATCCACATTGGTGGCGATGAATGTGATCCATCCCCATGGCGTACTTGCCCGAAATGTCAAAAGCTCGCCAAAGAACACCAACTCAAAAACACTGATGAAGTGTTTGGCATTTTCATGAATCACCTGATTGATTATTTGGCGAAAAAAGGACGCACGGCGATTGTGTGGGATGAATATATGAGTTCGCCCCTCCCCTTACCTGAAAAACGGCCCGTTGTGATGGTTTGGCAAAGTGCGCAACGTTATTTTGAAATCAAAGACAGCGGATGTCAAATGATCATGGCGCCCGCAAACCATCTCTACTTTGATTATCGTCAAGAAGATATTTATCAACCTAACGCTTTTGGCGATCACACGTTACGTCTCGAAGATGTTTACAAACTCCCCATTCATAACGACTCGAATATTATCGGGATTAATGCCTGTTTGTGGGCGGAAAACATCGCCACTGAGGCTCAACTCAATTACATGGCGTTCCCTCGCATCCTTGCAGTTGCTGAAAAAGCGTGGAATGGACCTTATGCGCTGTCATGGTATACCTTTAAGAAATGTGTTGCGCCTTATTTAAAAGGGTGGGAAAAAGCAAAAATTAATGCATGTACGGCGGGTTTCGATGTCCAATTTAGTGCCGACTACCCCTTAACCCCCAATGTTGTTAAAGTATTTATGAATGCCGAACTTGATGTCAATCCCAAAAACGAAAACGAAATTCTTTACACATTTAAATCCGAGAATGGCACTTCACAAAAGGTACAAACCGCCTCCAATATGCGTGCCTCTTTTACAGAATCTGGAATGATTCATGCTTATATCAACACTTTCCCGCCCACGGAAAGACGCACACATTGTCAAATTGAATTACACAAAGGGATTGCACGTTTAGTTGCTGAACAAGCCACCAAACAACATCCTAACTATTTTGGTCATGTAGGGATCGAAACCTTGTGTGATGGGATTATCGCCACCTCCGACTATCGCGACAAAAACTGGGTGGGTTGGGAAAAAAATGACTCCGAACCTGTTGAGCTTGTTTATGCGTATCCTCAAGAAGAAACCATTGACACCGTCGCATTGCATGTCTTGCACAAACACAACTCATGGATTGTATATCCCTCTAAAATTGAACTCTTTGCCGATAGCCAAACCACACCGTTTCACACGCAATCATGGGCAAATGATACTCAACTCGATTTAGAGATTACAACCACGTTGCGTTCCGTCACATTCCCCAAACAAAAATTGCAGAAACTCACGATTAAAGTTTATCCAGGGTTATTACCCAATGGACATTACCGTGCAGGACTTCCTGGGTGGATTTTTTGTAGCGAAGTGATTGTGAAGTAAAAAAACAGGGTTTGCTCAACACGCCTAAAACCAGTGATTAACGCTTTAGGCGTGATATATACCTATTTTAAAATAGGTTATAAATCGCGGTTAGGACTTGATTATTTTAAAACTTGTACTATATTATAATGTCTTTTAAATTCTACCCATCACGTGAAACAGAGGAGTGCTGCATGAACGTGAATCAACTCGGAATCGCCTTAATCTTTTCAGGCGCATCTGGTACAGGAAAAAGCACCGTTAGCAACATTGTGCGCGCAACGTTACCCGAAACTCGATTCTCAATTTCGTGTACCACACGTGCGCCTCGTGGCGAAGAAAAAAATGGTGTCGATTATTACTTTTTAACGCGTGAAGAATTCAAAGCCAAATTAGCAGAAGATGCGTTTATTGAATACGCAGAAGTGCATGGCAATTTTTACGGCACACTCAAAAGCGAAGTGCTTAAATATGTTGAAAATGGCGAAGATGTCCTTTTAGATATTGATGTACAAGGCGCACAAAAAATTCGTGAGTCTGCACAAAAGCACGATATTTTAGCACGATGTGTCGAAACCATCTTTATTGCACCACCTTCGTTTGAAGAATTAGAGCGTCGATTACGCGGACGTGGCACCGATAGCGAAGAGGTGATTGCACGTCGTTTAGAAAACGCAAAAAATGAATTAAGTTGTTGGCAAGCCTACGATTATTTGTTAGTTAACGATGATGTTCAAGTGTGTGCTGAAAACTTTTTAGGCTTAATTCGTGCGCTTCACTTAAAAACTAAACGGATGAAAGAACCCCTCGCATGAACAAACCTCATCAACCCACTATTGCTTTAGGCGTTACGGGATCTATTGCAGCTTATAAAGCGGCGGATTTAACAAGTCGACTCGTCAAAAAAGGGTACAACGTGATTGTGATTATGACGGATAATGCACAAAAATTAATAGGTGCCCCCACCTTTCTTTCACTCTCTCGAAACCCTGTCATTACCAGTTTATTTGAAATTCCAGACTGGAAACCTGGGCATATTGATCTCTCCGCGAAAACCGATCTATTTGTTGTCGCTCCCGCTACCGCAAATATCTTAGCCAAAATCACTTATGGTATTGCGGATGATGCGTTAAGCACAGCACTTTTAAGTTGCACCGCCCCCATTTTAGTGGCGCCAGCAATGAATCCTGCGATGTGGAACAATGTTGCGGTTGTTGAGAATGTAGCCAAACTTCGATCTCGGGGCATTCATTTTGTCGGTCCTTCCGCAGGGATGCTTGCGTGTGGGGATCAAGGCACTGGGCGCATGAGCGAACCTGCTGATATAGTTGAATACATCGAAAAAATTCTTCCAATTCCATCAAAATAAACATCTTAATTATTTAAATAAAAGGTTATAAAATGAAAAACAAAAAAGTATTAATTCCAACTAAACTCGATAAATTTGCTGGCAAAATTCTTGAAAACAAAGGATTCACCGTTGTTCAAGAAGTGATTGATCTTAAAGAGCTTGCAACACAACATGCGGATACGAATGTATTAATTGTGCGTTCGGAGAAAGTGACGCCTGAGATTATGGATCTTTTGCCCGAACTCAAATTAGTGGTTCGCGCAGGAGCGGGTTACGATAATATTGACACCAAGTATGCACGTCGCAAAAATATCGACGTGATGAACACTCCCGGCGCCAATGCAAATGCGGTTGCCGAAGAAGTGGTTGCGCTGGCCCTTGCCGCTTACCGTCATATTGTCCCTGCCGACATCTCAACACGTGCGGGACTTTGGGAAAAAAATAATTTTATGGGTCGTGAAGTCACAGGTAAAACCGTCGGTATCGTCGGCTTAGGTAATATTGGACAACTCGTGGCGAAACGTCTGACAGGTTTTGAATGTAAAGTGATTGCATTTGATCCTGTCATTTCAGCCGACTTAGCGCAACACATGGGCGTTGAATTGGTTAAACTCGACGAAATTTTCACAGCATCCGATATCATTACCCTTCATATTCCAGAAACCGATGCCACGCGTAACATGGTCAACGCATCTCGTTTTGCCATGATGAAAGATGGGGCAATGTTAATCAACTGTGCCCGTGCAGGCGTCATTTGTGAAGCCGACTTACGCGAAGCCAAAAAAACAAAAAATATCATCTACTGTAATGATGTTTACCCTAAAGATGCCGCTGGCGAAAAAACTGTCGCTGACGTTGCCGACATCATGTTGCCTCATCTTGGCGCGTCCACCCACGAAGCCAACGCCACCGCTGCCAAACGCGCAGCCGATCAAACTGTGGCTTATTTCTCTGAAGGGGTCACCACTTATGTTGTTAACAAAGGTGTGCCCGATGGACTCAATGCGCAATATCAAAAATTAGCATCAACATTGGCCAAATACGCGCACAAATGGTTGGGCGAACGCGAGCAACTCCA
>CAZIVM010000123.1:0-6558 GCA_964542845.1 uncultured Victivallales bacterium | reverse complement strand
ATTTATCATAATATTTCAGACTTTCCATTGAAAAACTAAAAAAATGCGCTATATTTTAAATAAAAGAAGATAATTCACGCATTCCCAAGGGAAAAAAATGAAATTTATGACGAAATTTGTTTTGATTGCAATTCTCATGTCCTACATGGGTTCTCTTTTTGCAACAAACGACATGACCGCTAATCAAAGCGATTCTCCCATTCGCATCATGCTTCAATGGCGTAATCAGCCCCAGTTCGCAGGCTACAATATGGCTAAAATTAAAGGTTTTTATGCAGAAGAAGGACTCCATGTGGAAATTTTATCTGGAGGCTCTGAGTCTGCTCTTGATGCAATTTATGCAAACGAAGCCGAATTTGGGGTTGAAATGCTTTCAGAAGCCATGATTTTTCATGCACAGAAAGATTCGATTCACTTAGTGGCACAATACGTCAACCAATGTACTTTTTGTATCGTTGCATGGAAAGACGCCATTGACTCTGCCTTTTCTCCTATTCAGAAATTTAATGATCTCGACTCTAAACGGATTTCATTATTTCCAGGACATTTGGCAAGACCCTTTTTAAGAGCATTTCGCAAACATAAAATTCAAAATGTTCAAGTTTATCCTCAATTTATGTCCCCATCCCTTTTCTTGATAAAAGGCATTGAAGGATGCGCAGTTACTGAATACAACGAACTCAATTTTTTATATCAAAGAGGCGTTGACCCTGAAAAAATTCATGTTTTTAAAATCCGCGATTACGCTGACGATTTTCCCGAAGATGGACTTTATTGCTTAAAACGTTATAGTGATGCGAACCCTGAAATAGTCAAGAAAATCCGTCGGGCAACGAATAAAGGATGGGAATATGTCAAGAACAACCCAGAAGAGACCATTAAGGTCGCTACTCAAATTGCGCACAAAGAAGGGATTATTATTAATCCGGCTCATATTCGTTTTATGACATTAAAAATGATCGAACTCATTTTTCCCACTAAAAAAGATTCATGGAAATTTTCAATTCTAACTAAAGAACAACTTGAAATGTGTACCCAAAAACTCATTCAAGAAGGTTTTATTACAGCCCCCATTAAATATGAAGACTTTGTAAACGAGGCACACTATGAAAAGTCTATTTGATAAACTCCCCTTATTCATTCGCTTACTCGTCATCATTGGAGGGACTCTGACCCTTATTTTCATGGCTCTTATCACGATTAATTACTACATGACCGCTCAGGTAACCTACCATCGCGCAGGCATTAAAAATCGTTTATTGGCCGAAAACATTGCAGAAAACATTGAACAACGCTTGATTCGAATCGAAGAGCTTGTTAAGTTAACCGCTAAGCAACTCATGGATTCACAGTTCGACATCGACCATGCTTCAAAAAATTTAGAGCGTACCATGCAAATAGACCCTCTCATCTATGGAATGTGTGTTCTCCGTTCTCAAAAATATATGGAGAAAAAAAATGGTAAAACCATTTACTGTTTTCGCGATTCCGAAACGCAACAACCCATCGTTGCGTTACGCAAAGACGTTGCTCAAGATTACACCGAAGATTGGTACGTCCTCCCTTATCATCTTAAAAAAGGCGTGTGGGTAGAACCCTATACGGATAATGATAATGGGACCCTTATGATTACATTTGGTTATCCCCTCACTCGAGAGAGTGATAGCGAAATCATTGCAATTATCACAGGGGATCTTGCGTTAGATGACCTATGGAAAGTTGTTGACAAAAAAGAACTCCACGGGGTCGCTCATACTTGCGTTATTTCTCGTCAAGGTGTTTTTATCGCACATGAAAATCCAAACTACCTTATGCGCGAAACCATTATTAGTCTTGCTCAACATGCAAAAGATAAAAAAATTACACAAGATTATTACAATGTCCATAAAGTCATGACCGAAAATTTTTCTGGCGAAACACGCGGAATCAATCTTGCTTCTCACGATTTATCGTACTATTACTATCACGCAATTCCTTCTCTGGGAGGGGTCGCCTGCGTCTATGTTAGCCAAAAAGAACTTAACTCCACTATCAGCGAAATTGTACATATTAGCTGGTTGATTGGTGCAGCCGGACTTCTCCTTGTTATCGGTTTTTCATACTTAATTGCACGTGCTATTTCCAAGCCCTTAACCGCACTTGCCGATGCAGCTAAACATTTATTACTCTCTCACTTTAAACATCCTGTCCCTGCGATTAATGGAAGTACTGAGGTGATCACATTACGCAATGCGCTTGAAGAACTGCGTAAGTCTACGGAAAAACACATCGTTGACATCCGCAACGCGACCGCTGCCAAAGAGAAAATCTCTAGCGAACTTGCTATCGCGCGAGATATTCAGATGGGCATTGTACCGAAACTCTTCCCCGCATTTCCTCAACATCCACAAGTTGATCTCTTTGCAAAACTTCAACCCGCACTTGAAGTGGGGGGCGATTTATACGACTTCTTGATGTTAGATGAAAATCATGTCTATATTGCCATCGGCGACGTCTCAGGCAAAGGCGTCCCTGCCTCTCTCTTAATGGCTGTAACGAAAACATTGCTTAAAACTTCAATTATTAATACACTCGATCCTGCACGCGCTGTCACGATCACAAATCAAGAGATTGCCTCTCACAACGATGCATGCATGTTTGTGACCCTTTTCTGCGGCATTATCGATATTCGTACAGGCGAAATGGTGTATACAAATGCAGGACACAATCCCCCTATGATTTTCCGTGCAGATTCCGGACTTATTGAATTATTAACCACTTCACATGGACCCGCTATTGGGGTCATCGAAGATTTAGATTACAAATCTAATACCGTCAACCTCTTCGCCAAAGATGAACTCCTCCTCTATACCGATGGAATCACAGAAGCGATGAATCCCGAGATGCAAATCTATTCTGAAGAACGTCTTGCAGAGTGGTTTAAAGAAAATGCACTTCAAGGATCATCTACGGAAATTATTCTTCGTCTATATCACGAAATCAATCAATACGCCAGCGGAATGGCACAGTGGGATGATATGACCACGTTAATGGTTCGCGGGTGTTCTCAACAAACCAGTGCTGATGCGGCTGTCACTTACAACCATATGCATGTATCCAATCATATTTCCGAGTTACCTGAAATTATCACTTGGGTTGAAAGAAATTGTGAAAGCGTGGGCGTTGCTGCGGATGTATACTCAAAAATTCACCTTGTTGCGGAAGAATGGTTTGTCAATATCATTAATCACGCCTACACCGATCAAAAACTCCATTTTGTTGATATTAAATTCTGGCGTAATGAAGATAACGTCTATCTCTATTTTGAAGATGATGGACAAGTCTTTGACCCCGCAACATTTAATCCAGAGCCGATTCACGACCAACTTGACGAGCGACATTTAGGAGGTCTCGGCGTATTCTTTATTAAAGAGATTATGGACGAAGTGATCTATGTTCGCGAAAAAGACAGAAACAAACTCACTTTAATCTATCACCTTAATAAATCACACCCTCCGCTCAATATTCCAGCCATTGCGCCCGAGAAATTCGCTTACGCAAGCACTGAAATTCGCGATGATTTTGTGATTGTCAATATGCCCGAACAACTTGATATTAGTACTGCAACCCAACTGCAAAAACAGTTGCTCAACTTTATCACGCATGGTAAAATCAAACTCGCTTGTAATTTTGCACACACACGTTACGTATCGAGTGCAGGACTCCGTGTCATGTTGCTTGTGGCAAAGAAACTCAAAAAAGGCGATGGCACCTTTATCTTATATCAGATGTCTAAAGATGTTTACGAACCCTTTGTTCTGGCTCAGTTCCATACATTTATGGATATTCGTGAAGAGTTTTAATTATCCAATCTCCTTGCGTGGTTATGATAACTACGCAAGGAGATATAACTTTACAATCATTTAAATTCATGTATCACAGTAGTATCCATAATAACGTAGGTTGCGAATAGGGTGGCACGCGTTATTTTTGTTTTCAAAACAATTTAAAATCAAAAAATAATTAATTTTTCACATATACCGCTTGACTTTTCAAAAAAAGGTGATATATTAATATTCCAATGTGGCGGATTAGCTCAGTGGTTAGAGCGTCGGAATCATAATCCGTAGGTCCTCAGTCCGAATCTGAGATCCGCCACCATTTTTACACTCATTTTAATGGTTTTTGACTGAAGTTGTTTGATGTTGTTTTATAGTGTTTGAAGTTTAAAAATGGTCACAAAAATGGTCACAAAAATGGACACAGAATTTTCGTATCAATTTTTACGGAAAAATTCCGTCATCAAGTCGAAACTCAATGACGGTTGATTATTATTTTAGAGACTCCAAGTAAGTAATCAGACTTTCTTTTTCAATTAGAACGGGGGACTGTTGGGTTACTCCCATCTTTATTCGTTTAATCTTACCTGAATCGGCAAGACGTTTAATCGTCTCAGTCGATTTCTTAATCATTTCAGCCGCTTCCTTGTATGTGAGATAACCCTCCCGATTTTCTGAACTCTCTCTTTGGGGTTCATTTTCAATTAGGGTAGATAAGGTTTCTTTATAGGGGGAAAGTAGATGATTGATGGTTTCAATAATGTGGGGTGGGATTTTTGATAATTTTGTATTCTACATTAGAATGTCTCCTAGGATGTGTCGTTGATATTGGATTTTAAGATATTTGGGAATTGGTCGACAAGATTTTGTTTGTCTGTACGTCGGGTATGTTTTTGGTAGTGTTCAGTCATTTCTGGAGTCATGTGTCCCAAGAGAGACTGAATAGTCGAGTTCGGGGTCTGTAGAAGTCCTGCATAAAACGCAAACGAGTGTCGTAGTGAATGTGCCCCCTTAATACTCCGAGACTTCACCGTTCCGACATCAACCGAGTTCTCAATTCCAAGACTCGTGAGGAAGTTACGGATAATATCGGTGAGAGAGGATGATTGATAGGCCTTGTTCACCGACTCAAACACAAACTCTCCGGATCCTTTCTCTATAGTATCGAAGAATAGTTTGAGTTCAGAATGAATTGGGATTTCAAGACTTGATCCTGTTTTTGATCGTTTACGGACAATAAACCCATCTTTGATTTCAGACCATTTAAGGGTAGATATATCCTTTAGAGAGAGTCCGGTGTAAAGTCCTGTCAGAAATACAGGTTTCGTAATTGGCATCGTCAAATTTTGGTTAATCAACACTAACTCATCGTTCGAAAAAACTTCTCTCGAAACACTATCTTTTTTTAGAGTCGGGAAATTAAAGGGATTAAACAATAATCCTTCATCTTCAAGAAGTCTTGAAAATACCGCCTTGATACAGTTATGTTTACTGTTAATCGTGGTGTTGGACAACTTGTTGTTTGTATAAGTGTATTCACAGACTTTTTCCTTTTTATAGGTTTTCCCTGTCGTTCGTTTCATGACATGAACTTGGTCGAAGTTCCCATGTGTTTTAAGGTAGTTGATATATTCTTCCCCATGGACTTTCTTGACGTCTGAAAGATAAATCAACTCTGGATATTTCGATTTCATAAACTTCAAGAAGTCGTTGAACTTTGTTCTATTTTCTTCGATTTGACGTTCACTGGGTGGGTTCTTTGTGGGTTTAAGAAGGTATCGTTCAAACGAATCCTCCAACAATAATCCCGTGTCAATGGTGTTTATCATCTTGTCCATGATTTCAACAATCTCAAGGATCCTTTTGGTTTCCAGACTTGTGTTTGATCGAATGAGATTCACGATTTGTTCATTTAATGGGAGGTCCTTGATTTGGTTCATTACCTCTTTCTTTTTCTTACGTTCATATTCTTCGGCATCTTTTTGGGTGGTACATCCTTTACATGTTCCTCTGTATGGTATTTTATTAATTGTAAATTTGTAGGAGTAAAATTGTGCTTCTACTCCTTTGTCAATTCGCTTATACACTGTCATTTTAATTACCTCGGTTATTTTTTTGTATTATTGTATTTGTATTACTTATTTATATATGTAGACATACTTTCTCATTCAAGATTTTTCTTGATTTTACTGATGAAGGATTAAATTGTTATAACATTTTCTTATGATTAAGCTCCAAACACCATGACACCATGACGTCATTTCTTCCGTATATTCGGACTTTTTGACCCAGACGGAATCATGCAGGGTGACGGTATTCGTTGTTTTGAAATGTGATACAAATTGTCTCACTAATCCTGTTACAAAACAGTTTGCCTCTTTTATCTAACATCGAACGGATAAGGAATTTTTTAGTTCACCATCGATTTCCACATCATCTGAATGAAAGATTTTTTCGACCGAGTCTTTTTGACCATAAAAAACGTGTGTTAACGTCGATATAATTGATTGAGTTATACAATCTCCTCTTTTCTGGTAAAA
Source organism: uncultured Victivallales bacterium (assembly GCA_964542845.1). Lineage (GTDB taxonomy): Bacteria > Verrucomicrobiota > Lentisphaeria > Victivallales > CAZIVM01 > CAZIVM01. The sequence goes on along the minus strand of CAZIVM010000123.1, from coordinate 200 downwards.
TAGTTTCTTTCGTTGGATATTATTCATGAATATGATGATAATTAATCTTTTTTTGACCTCTTTTCGGAGCTGATTTCGGTCATAATTTTCAAATCGTGGTTGAATTTGTTCAACGATATAATCATATAACCCGTTATTTACCAAATTCACAAAATTGATCCATGAAGAATATATTCCATGATTGACTTGACGAATCATAT
>CAZIVM010000122.1:0-6647 GCA_964542845.1 uncultured Victivallales bacterium | reverse complement strand
TAGTCTGTTATACCAGATAAGAGGCCTCCTGATTGTGTATTGATATTTGAAATCACCCCTGAAGCGACATCCCATATTGTCATAATCACTGCAGATACTTTGTTGATCCAATCGATGAGAGATGCGATGCCGACGAGTCCCACTTCAATAATTCCTAATATTGTTTGCGCGATAGAACCATCATTAACTTTATCTTTAAAGGAATCAATAAAGGCGTCCACATAAGCTAAGAATTGTTGAACCACAGGTTGAAGTTGTTCCGAGACGGTTGCCATCATATCCTTTATTTTTCCTTCAATCGTTGAGATTCGTCCACTGGTTGATAGGCTCATTTTTTCCATAGCACCATAAAACGCGCCACCTTTGTTGCTCATTTGAGCAAAAGCTGTTTTAATATCTGTTGCTGCTATTTTTCCTTCTGATGCCATTTTGTAGATAGCTGTTTCCGCAACGCCCATTTGTTTCGCAAGTTGTTTGATCATTGGAATTCCGGCTTCTTGGAACTGATTAAGTGATTGAGCCTCAACCTTTCCTTTTGCCATTGTTTTTCCGTAAATAGCAGCCAATTCATTAAGATCTTTTCCTGAAATTGCAGCTGCATTTCCGACATTTTTGAGTGTACTAATAATTTCGTTGGCTTCTACACCAAAAGACTTTAAGGTTTTACCTGCAGCAACAACTGAATCTGTGGAAAATGGTGTTACATTTGCAAATTCTCGCATTTCGCTAAATAGTTTATTTCCTTGTGCGACATCCCCCATCAGTGTCTGAAGCTGAAGTCTTGTTGACTCCATATTTGCACCCAATTTGATAAAAGAGGTTGCCGCAACCACTAATCCTCCTGAAAGTAAAGCTCCTGTAAGCATTGTTTTCCAAGATGTCACAAAAGATATAATTGAGCCGGCCACTTTTTTAACTGCATTTCCGACAGCTTGGAACGCTGCGACAGCGCGACTGGCTGTCGCATTAATGACAATTTGAAGTGTTGTTCTTGCATCAGACATAAGATTTTTCCTTTTCGTAATCTGAGATGGCTTTTTGAATTTTTTTATCTAATTTAACACGAGTTTTAGTTAGTGGACGGAAAAATTGGGATTTTCTTCGGATTGTTCAGCGCGGAGTAATTCAAGATAGAGATAAAGTTGGTGGAGAGGCATTTGTAATATATCGCTTTCTTTCCAATGATAATTAGATGCAAGCGCATGAATGACTCTGACTTGATAATATCCATCTATCTCTTGGTTATCTTCTCCCGAAGCAACGCCGATGATTGCATTTTTTTTTGAAGTTCTTGTGAAAAGAGTTCTGCATACACCAGAGCCTCATCAAGCCCCACATCATGATTTTCGATAAATTTGTAGGCATCGATGATAATTGTTTTTTGTGCAATTTGAGATGGAATTGTGCTAAACAGATCATTAAAATTACATGAAGAAATATAAAACATCACCGCAAGAATATCTGTGTTTGAAATATCCGGAGTTAGGATTGCATGAAAGCGTTCTATTACAGATTGTGTTGCAAGAGAAGGACAATTAATTACAATCCCTGAATGGGTTTTTCCTAACGTTTTTTTTGAGATTTCGATTGATTGTTCTTGAGACAATGCACGTTCTTCTTGAATCAATTGATCTTCTAATTTTAATTTTTTTCTTGACATCGTATTATTGCCTTTCTGAGTCTGAACTTACATTGGAAGTGATACCCGTAGCCGAGAGCGATATTTCTCCTGCGCGTGCGCTTTCAATAATAGCAGGTGCCACAGAAACATCATGATCCTTATGAAGCGTCAATACCCCTTTATCGGCTTTTCCAACGAAGGCCTTCATCGTGGGCGTGGGGTCTTCGAGCGTCGAGGTGCTTACCCCGACATAGCCAATCCAGCTGTTGTCCCATGCCACAACCGTTTTATTAGTTGTCGATTTAACAATATCCGAGATGACGCTTTCAGTCGTCTCAGTCCGCTTTGTCATTGCTCCTGATGCATCAAATTCACAAATCGTCGATTTGTTGGCAAGCACCCCGCAACCGCCTAGCAATGGGATTGCAATGAGTCCGCAAAAGAGGGGAAAAAATTTTTTAAGAATCATGATGCACCTCCACTCATAACGACACCAGGATAATATGTCCCATCAATAGATTGTGATGCAGCACCACGCCCTACAGACAATGAAGCTGAATCTGCAATAAAATCAATTTCTTCAGTATCTGAAATTGCAACCGTAATTTGTGTCCCGACAATGGAACGAACTTTTGGACGATCAGCAGAAACTTTGTGTGTAAATTTTGATTTTACAGTTAATTTTCGATCAGAGAAAATCAGGCAAACCGTAGTGTTTGAACCATTTTTAACTTCTTCTTTATCCATCTGTTCTGCGAGTTCAACTGACTCCATATACCCGTAGGTAGGATCTGGAACAGTTGCAATAACGGCAGGTCCTTGATAAACAACGCCTGCAACAGCTGTAATTTTTGTTCTAGCCATAAATTATCCTTCTGTTTGATTATCGACATTTTGAATGGTCGACATGGTTTTTAAGTTAATCACATAAGAGAGCGTTTTGTGATCTGATGATATGGGCTCCATGCGTATAAGCGTAACAAGCGTCCCGGAAGCAGTAACTTCATATTGAGGTTCATCGTTTTCATCATTCAAGGGAATCAATCGATCTTCAATCGCTTGAAGAAGAGGCATAATATCGTCTCCAAAAGAAACAAAAACAACGATGTTAATTTCGGCGGTACGAATAATTGTTGCCTCATCATATTCAGCGCCAGTATACACAACAATTGCTTTGGGGGCGCCTGTCATTTTACTAGATAATGTTAAAATATGCTGATAAGAAGACGCTGCACAAATTTCAACTGAACGAAAAATATTAAGTTCAGTTAAAATATCTTTAATTTCTGTCGCGATAACTAATATTCGAGGGAATTGAATCATAAGACCTCCATAGGTGTATTTTGAAGAATTTTAGATGCAATAGATGCTACATCATCATCCGTTGGCCACCACGGTGTTGGTTGTTGTGCTCTCGTTTGTTTGCATAAGGCAAAAAGTGGGAAAAAGGTATCACTATTTTTAAATCCAAGCGCATTGCCAACTCGAACTAAATTGGTAAAATCTTCAACACTACGACCTCGAGCTTCTTCTGCAATAGGAATCGTAAGACATGCTTTTTTACGCGCACGAATCACACCGCCAAAATGACGTTGTGCTGCAGCGACGTGCGAGCAATGAATTCTTGCAGAAAATTCTGTAAGCATCACACAATTTGTGGCGTTGGCGATCTCTCTCCATGTTTTGCCTTGATGTGAGCGCGCATGGGTACGTGCTAGATTAACGGAACCATTGACGATTAATTTCATCAGTTTTGGATTTCTCGCAAATCGTTCACGATTTTTTGCTAGAATAGCTTGAATTTTATCTTGTCCAAAGAGTGAAATTTGAATCATTTTAGTACCCTTCTAAGGTGCGTCGTGTAAAAAGCGGGGATTCTGATTGTAAAATACTATTTTCGATATCGTCATTGAGTTCTCCATCTGCGAAAGGGATTTTACCCGATGCAATATCGCCTAAAAGTTTTCGCACAGCATCGACGCGAATTTTAATTGATTCAGGCAATTTTGATGGCTCTTGATAACCCCAGGCTAATTCTTCGCATAAAGTTAAACAATATTGTTTAGCTAAATTTTTCGTTTTAACGGTAACAGGTGGCATTTTATAACGTAATCCGATAAATGATTCTACTTCCGCACTTGCGGCGGAAATATGGGCATTTATAAGTGATTCATCATTATTATAAATGGATGTAAAATAATTACCGAGACGAGCTTGGAGGTCTGCTGAAGTGACAAGAGCCATATTATATTTCCTTATAAAATTCCTGCGTAGATTAAATGTGGCATAAAGAGACAGGCTGCCCCTCGAGCTTGCGTGCCATATAAATTTTCGTTATACTTAAATACATGCTCTGCTTCAGGCGAATCTATTCGCGTTAATACAGGCAATTCACGTTGTTGCAAGAGAATTGCCGGCAAAGATGTATTCGAAGCCATCAAGAACCAATAGTCGTCATAATTACCCACAAGACGTGTTGAAACCACAATTTCGGCCGTATGGTAATAGGGATTATCAACGGCCGCTCCATTATCGACAATTGTCTTAGATTCAATAATTTTGCGAGCGATAGCTTCGTTTTTAGGCCCCACCACAAGAATATTCGGGACAACGTTAAGCGGTTCATTTTCATGTCCAACATATCCCATCATTGTTGTACGAGCTGTATCATAGGTGGTCGCTGACAATGCAGATGTTGTTTTATTTGAAATGGTCAATTTACCATATTTACGCGTTGTTCCAAAAAATTTGGCTTTATCCACCCAATTGGGATCGGAACACAACGCATCAAACACTAATTGATCCCAAACATTTGATGCAGCAACGCCTAATGATTGAACTAGATTTCCATACAATCCATATTGATCATCGGCAATAGCATTACGACTGACGCGGACGCTATCTTCGAATTCGGAGTTCACAACAGTCAAAATTTCGTGTTCAATGTCTTTGAGATGACGCGGCCCAATCCATTTACGCATTCCGGGGAATTGTTTAAGAATAGGATATTTTTCAATAGAGGTTGAGGATGAGACAATTTGTGCAAGTTTTTCATACGATTTTGTTGCATTTGTCATTCCATCCTTAAAACGAGTTTTAAATGCTGTAAATAATGCATCTACAGTTGCTTGAGGAAGAATAGTAGCCATAAAGTTTTCCTTTCATTAAGTGGTAGGGAGGTAGCCCGAGGCACGAAGAATTGTTAAAATACTGTTAATTGCAGTTGCGCAATCTGAAGCAGTGGCAGAGGCGGTTAAATCTGTAATGGCATCGCTTAAGATTGGAAGTGATGGCATTGTACCGATTTCAATCATAGCTTTATTTGTGGATAAATCAATCCCACGAAAGATTCCTGCTTGAATTGCATTGGTGCTTGTCGCTTTGATGGTTGCATCGTCTTTGACCATAACAATATCATCAATATTAGCATGGGTCAGAGAATCATTTTCAACGAGATATGCCCCCGTTTCAACAGTTACAGTTTCAGATGAACTTGCCCCACAAAGTGCTATGCCAATCACGCGCGATAAGCCTGCAGTATCTGCTGCAGGAACGGCTTTACCTGATGCATTAAGACACACCATCGCGCCTTTGTAAATGGTGGAACCACTTGCTACTTCATAATCGCGAACATATTCGGGGAGTTGCAAAGCCAATTTAATAACCTTTCCATCCGATGAGAATGCAGTCATAATTATTTACCTTTCTTTTCATTTAAAAATTGTTCTTCGGTAATACCAAGAGAACGGCACACTTTACGGTCTTCTTCGCTTAATGAAATGGAATCTGCAGATTGAGATTGAATGTTCATCCGCTGTGTTTGAACCACTACAGGAGCAGAGGCTAAGAGTTCAGAGAGTGCCACGACATCCATTTTGCGCAAATGAGGTTCTGTCGCTTCCGTGATTTTCCCTTCGGACTTCCCTTGTGTGATTAAGGCGTCCATCTGACGCGTACGCTCGGCCATTTCAAGGGTATCAACCTGTTGTTGAAGTTTTTTAACCGTTTGCGCAGCTTCGGACAAGACCGCGACTCGACCCGCCAGCGTTTCAGGGGTAACGTCTGACATCTTGAGTTCTTTTTTACAAGCCATTTCAAGCGCATCCGCTTCTTCTTTTTTTTGTGTAAGGGATTCAATTTGCCCTTTAAGATTTGCTATACCTTCTTCGGTATCGAGCATTGCAGGATCAATCTTAAAAATCTGTGCAAGCATTTTTTTGAGTTCATCCATTTTGGACTCCTTCTGTTGTTGGGTGGATGGATTTGTTTCGGATTCGATTTCAATTTCTGCCCCGGCAAAAACGGGGAAATTTTCAAGTTCTGAGGCGGCTAAGGCGGGAAGTTGATCTAAACGCGGTTCGTTCGTGAGTGCCACGGAAGATACACGTAAGTTTTCGGGGTGGTTTAATCCTTTTAGCACAGGGCTAAAATATTTATATTGCTTCCCGTGAATTAATTTTTTTCCAAGTTCATTCCATGAAACATCGCTTACCCAAACATTTTGATCGCGACAGGATAAATGTGCAAATCCGAGGGTAATTCTTCCACTTCGTGTAGGATCAATGTGATTTAAATCACTTTCTTCAACGCCTAGTGTATTCGCCATTTCAAGCGAGGTATGATTCGCATCAATGGGGATCATTATTCCTTTGCTTTGATGTTTTTTTAGAATGGTTTCAATATGAGATTCACTCAAACTAAAAGAGGCATCGACCCCATTAATTGTCAGTGTATTTTTCCCACGTTTAAGAATTTCCCATGCGATGGGCAAGCCCTCGGTGTTAACTTCGACACGTTGTGAATTTTTTACACTCATATTAAATTTTCTTTCATTTTTTATAGTTTTTTGACTTGATTTTTATTATTTCTAAATTATATTAATCATTGAGTTCTTCCGATTGGGTAATCTCCGATAATCGGCGGGGCGTGTGGGATACGAGATACCGTATGGCCCATAATCCATTATAAACCATTTTCAATCTCCTTTGTTAAGTCATATAATTTTTCTGTTTTAGGTGCTTTTGTC
>CAZIVM010000121.1:0-6741 GCA_964542845.1 uncultured Victivallales bacterium | reverse complement strand
ATTAAATTTTTTGGTTCCATATCTTCAATATCAACTTGACTATTTGTTGAAAACGTGTAAATTATTATATACAATAACTAATATAACATTTCATCAATCGTTTCGGACACCTGATATGTATAAAATCAAAAAAGAAGATCCTCAATATGGCATAAGTTGGAGCGACACCTCAGCGATGTGTTCAAAAACAAGATCAACGATTAACATCTCTGGGCAGTGGATGCTATTAAAAAAACTCCCATCGTTTAATTCATCTAAAGAATCGAACCTCCCTCATATTCAATTATTGATAATTTATGCAACTATCGCTTTTACAATTTTTACAATAAGTGTTATTATAGGCATGATATTTATGCCCAAAATCTCGTCAAAAAACTCATCCCAATACACATCTTCAAAGCACGGAATTTATGAAAAACACGCCTAATATAATGTTTCAAGTGTCAAATAAATTCGATGTAGAGCTCAATGGGCTTGAAGACGACGCCACACGCTTACGCATCAAATGGAATCAGTTATTCCCGTCGATGACCTCAGCTAAAAATGCACTCGATTTATTTTCTGAAAAATTTTCAAAAGCTCTATCTAAAAATGTTAAACATCAAAAAGATATCTCATTCGCGAAAGAATGGGTGCGATGGGCGTTTATAATTTTTAAACTATTTCCCAAAACATCATGGATGGCTTATGTTGTTATTCTAGGATTAGTTGCAGGAATACTTTTTGCAATTGTACAAATATTTCCTGAAATATTATCCGCTATTACCAATCTCTACACATTAAAGAATGGTGCATTTGCGGTCTCTCAATATCGATTAACCATTGTTATAATCAGCGCTCATTTATTTTTAATTGCACCATTACTCGCATATCTCGAACAAAAAAAGCAAACATCCCATGCAATGAAAAGTGTGAACGAAGCAACATCGCATTTTAAAAATATAGCACTAGTTTATGCGCTCTCTGAAACGCAAGTGTACGCAATATCACTTTCTTGCGATTCGATGAATTGGATTTTTAAAATCGAATTATCTGCGGAGTTTACACAATTAATCTATAAAGATAACCCCTCTCACCTTAGTATCATGTTTTTCCCTGAAAACAAAACGGATGCCCCTTCTATTATTTATGGATTAAAGACGGATTCGATGCAACTTTTATATTGTTCAAATCAATTAAAAAATTACGAAAAAAGAATTGCTAGGTTTGCGTCATTGGCAACCGCCGACATCTTAAAATCTTGGAATGATACATGCGATTATTTTCAACATGCGGACACTTATTTTTCAATTAAATCACACTACATCGAGATGTTAAAAAGTGATGAAAAAACAAAAATTCAAGCCCATATTTGGGATAATATATATGTTCATCCTAAAACCCAGAGTGAATTAATGGACTCCTTCTCTTCTTATTTAATAGGAGAAAACAATGCAACTCAATCTATTATTTTAGAAGGCCCCCTAGGTGCTGGCAAAGAATTTTTAGCAACGTTATTAAGCGCATGGGGTCAAATACATTGCGCGGTTATGGATAAAACGGCATTTAAATCAGCCGACAACATGAAATCGGCATGGGGAATTATCCGAAAAGTGCCCAAAGCGCTGATCTATATACCTGATGCGGATCAAATTTTTAATGAATCAATGTACCAAGAATCCATCCTTATCTGGGAACGCTTAAAAGAAGTCGATCAAATCAACCATAAAAACTATTTTATCGTACTTGGAACCACACTTTTAGATAATATTCCAAACTCGATAATTCAATCTCTACAATGCAAAATCATTCATATTGAGGGGCTAGATGCGCCAACGATTACTCGATTTTTTAATGACTATATGAAAAATATACGAATTCCAATTGAGGTCCCTGAAAAATATATTGCATTGTTGGCAGGTTCCACGCTAAGCGAATGTCGAAATTTTATAGATACAGCAATGACCATGCCTCGCACACGAAATACTCTCACAACAGCGCAGTGGAATAATGCATTTAAACAAGTTAAATCCTCTGAAAGTTACACCTATACAGAGTCGATACAAGCCATTGAAAACATGGTAGGATTGCACGCTGTAAAAGAAGAAATTCACACCCTGATCAAGCAAGCGCAGTTTCAACAAAAAATGAAAGATCATCTTCAAGAAATCCCCTTTACGCAACACTTAATTTTTGCAGGAAATCCAGGAACAGGAAAAACAACAATTGCTCGTTATTTAGCATCGATATATCATCATTGGGGAATCATTAAGAAAAATATATGTATAGAGTGTTCGCGAAAAGATCTTATTGGAGAATATGTCGGTGAAACATCCACCAAAACAGCTAACAAAATTGCTGAGGCGCAAGGCGGAATCCTTTTTATTGACGAAGCCTATTCGTTACATGATGCCTCAGAAAATGGTTATGGGAAAGAAGCCATTACTGAAATTTTAACCGCCATGGAAAATCATCGTAATGATATGGTTGTCATTGTGGCTGGATACGAAAAAGAGATGAAGAATTTTCTGGATATGAATCCGGGGTTACTCAGTCGCTTCAAAAAATGGGTCTTTTTTGAAGACTATACGGCCAGTGAAATGACCACCATTTTCCAAAATTACTTAACAGGGGCTAACTATCAACTTGAAAATGATGCACAACCCTTAATTCAAGGATTATTTAACATGATTTTTGCGCGTAAATCCCAGCATTTCGGTAACGCACGCGAAGTTCGAAAAATTTTTGAGAAATGTGTAACCGCGCATCAAAAACGGATTCTTGATTTACCCTAATTGACCCCTACGGTTATCTCGACAATTACCGTAAAGGATATTAAAAGTTTTTCCGATGAACTCAATATTGGGGAAGATCAACTTCAACTCGCCTTGCAACGGTTAGACCAATTGATCGGACTCCCTCAAATGAAAGCGCAAGTCAATAAAATGATTGCCAGTGCACGACGTCAATTAGAGCAAATCCAATCCGGAGGCTCCTTCTCTCCTCTCACTTGGCACATGTTTTTCTCTGGAAATCCTGGTACAGGAAAAACAACCGTCGCGCGACTCATGGGCGAAATGCTCTATGCCATGAAACTACTCCCCTCTTCTCATGTTTCAGAAATCACCGCTACACAACTCATTCAAGGAAATTCTGACGAAATTTCAGAAATTATTCATCACGCCTTAAACGGTATTTTATTCATCGATGAAGCTTATATTCTTGCACAAAATTCAGGTGGGAAAAATATCCTTTTACAATTGATGACAGCGATGGAAGATCATCGCGCAAACCTAGTTATTATTTTAGCTGGGTATCCAGATTCTTTTCAAAAAATAATCCAACTCAACCCCGGATTAAATTCTCGAATCCCTATTCAAAATCACATTAGTTTTGAAAACTACACCCCGGCTGAACTCTTATTGATATTGACAAATATGCTCAATAAACACCATATCGTTTTGGAAGAAGAAGCGATTCCATTCGTAACAAAATTCTTTGAAAGAGAATCCCTCAAAGAACAGTTTGGAAATGCACGAGAAGTCCGAAATTTTGCAGACAAAGTACGTATGGAATGCGCCCAACTCAATATTCAATCTATTGATGAAAATTTGGCAAAACGCCTTACGGGTATTCAACGTGAAACGAAAGATGATAATGCGCTTCAAAAAACATTGGCAGATTTAGAGCGTTTGATAGGCTTACAAGAGGTCAAGGAAAACATCAATCAATTTGTAGCTGTCATGAAATTTAACGCCCTTCAAATCCAAAATGGCGTGATTCCTTTACATCAATCATATCACATGATTTTCTCTGGCAATCCTGGCACAGGAAAAACAACCGTCGCGCGAATCATGGGAAAAATCCTCAAAGATTTGAACGTTCTTGAAAGTGGACACGTAGTTGAGGTGGATCGCAGTGAACTCGTCGCAGGATATTCAGGACAAACAGCTATTAAAACCAAAGAAGTGCTTCGTCGCGCGCTCGATGGCATTTTATTTATTGATGAAGCTTACGCTTTAGTTGCCGATGATAAAGATGCGTACGGATTAGAATCGTTACAAGTCATCTTAAAATTTATGGAAGACTACCGCGATCGAATCGTTATCATTGCTGCGGGATATCCTCAAGATATGGAAAATTTCCTTGATGCCAACAGTGGACTGCGTTCTCGCTTCCAAAACCAAATGGTCTTTCACGACTATACAGCGTCTGAACTTATTCAGATTTTTAACATGTATCTTTCTCAACAAAAATTATCTATCCCAACAGGATTTATCTCCCAAATCGAAAAACATTTTGAAGAGATGCTTCAAACGCCTTCCAAAGATTTTGCAAATGCACGCTCGGTCAGAAACATTTTGGATCAAATTATTCGTCAACACGCATTGAATATGAATACGCCAGACTTCTCGCCTGCGGTTATTTTGTATCATGACCTTAAAGGCGTGATCAAATCAATTCAAGATGTGCCCCACAGTTTGATTGATCTTTCGGGAGACCCCAAAAGCGATCCACTCCCCGGCACCTCTATCATTCACAAAAAAGTTCAAGGCAAGCTCAATGCCGATTTCACAAACTATATCCTTGATTGTCCTAGCTGTCAGACAACCTTAGAAATCCCCCTACAACATATAGGGGCAAAAATACGCTGTTATCATTGCGATCAAAAATTAATTCTAAACGACGATTTTTCCATATCGATCTTTGGAAAGGATGCTTAAAATGAATTCAACAAATGAAAATCAACAGTCACACAAACAAAAATTGATATTCAAAGAACCTCAAAAAGAAAAAAATCAACTCAAAAATGAATATCAATCTCAGCAACTAGCCCCAACATTATCTGAGTCTCAAATCCACATAAGAGAAGATGATCTTTCTTTACAGCAAACCCAAACAGCAATGTTGACAGAAGAGGATGGAGCCGAAGATGCTCGTGCACTTGGAATCAAAATAAAAAAAGTCCCTTTCTCTATCCCTGAACAGTTAACACAATCGATGTATTATGAAGTAACTTCGGTATATGGCAACATCCTAAAAGTAACGATTACACAATCTAATTTTTCTAAAAGTTATACAGGCGCGCATGTTGAAACGCATCCTATTCCACGCGCGACGCATGGCGAAAAGGGAAAAATGATGATTATGGATACGATTACAGGAGAACGAATTGAGCGTTTATGGCGATGCAACGTGATCGTTAAACATTCCACAAAAGAGAACTCTTTTTGGGGGAAGTTACTCAATTCTGTTCGTTCATTATTCCATAGCTAAGATTGGGTTGCCCAACTTTTATAAACAAAACAACGCGCTTTTCTATTTTTTGCATGACGCAAATTCTTTTTATCATAACTTGAATAATTTGAATTCAATGCTATATTATTTATATTAAGTAATAAACAGAGATTAGGACTTCACCCTTTATGTATCAAAAAATTCGTTCGACAGCTATTGCCTATATGGGCGCGCTCCCTTTTGGGGTGGGTGATTTTTTGATGAACTCAGAGTTCTCTCGCAATATTATCAAACTCTCTACGGGTAGTGCGATTACGTTGGCGCTCTCATTTTTTATCACACCTATTAATACGCGTTTGTTTTCACCAGAAGATTATGGACTTTCAGGACTCATCCTAGCGGTCATCTCTTCGTTTAGCATTTTGCTTTCTTTCAACTTGAACCCCGTGATTCTCATGGAGAAACACAAAAAAGTGGCAGAGGCAACAGCTACCCTCTCTTTAGCCCTTTTGATGCCGTCTATTTTAATTTGTTTTGCGTTGCTTTTCTTTTGGGGTGATTTTTTCTTAGACTTATTGAATGCGCAGAAGGTTAAACCCTATTTGTGGCTGGTTTATGTCGGACTCTTCATGGGGGGAATTGGCGGAATCGTCAATCAGGTGATTCAGCGAAAAAAACTGTATGGCACGATGTCGAAAATTGGAATTGCCACCACGTTGCTGGGTCATGCCATCCGACTCCCTTGGGGTTACTTTGCGCCCTCATTTTTAGCGTTATATCTTTCCAATTTTATCTCTGGGATGGTGGGGTTCTTTTGGTCGCTTAAATACGGATTTTTTCATCCCGTGTGGAATATCAAACGTCTGACACGTGCGTTCCACAAAAATCTCACGTTTATGTTTTTCCAAACACTCAATGCGATTTTAGGGACAATTGGAAGTCAACTTCCTACATTTTGGATTGTGGCGCAATGTGGAATGAAAGAGGCGGGATACTATATGATGGCGATGCAACTCATTGATATACCATGCAACATGCTTTTGGGATCGTTTCAAACGGTTTATTATAAACGGGTCGCCGACACCGTTGCACACGAACCCCACATGCTCATGAATCTTTATTGGCGCAACACCATCAAACTCACCTTACTAGGGCTCATCCCGTTAGGTGCCGTGGCGATAGCCTCACCCTTTGTCCCCTACATCTTAGGCGACAAATGGGCCCCCGCCATCCCCATCCTCCAACTCCTCCTCGCTTGGCGCCTCATGCGCTTCATCACAGTTCCATGTTATGCTATTCTTACTATCCTTAGAAAAAACAACTTTTTTATTTTAATTCAAATATTGGGATTATTTTTAACTTATTATGGATTAGAAAAAGGAGTCGATATTGTAACATCACTATTATACCTTGTTTTGTTTAATATTATTTATTGGACAATTTTAATATTTACAACTTTTTTAATTATAAAATCAAAAATCAACAAATTAAGGAGATTTAATAATGAATAATTTAGAAAAAGCT
>CAZIVM010000120.1:0-6803 GCA_964542845.1 uncultured Victivallales bacterium | reverse complement strand
TAATATATATTATGTATATAAGAAAAAATCAAATTTTAAAACGGATGTTTCATTGTGAAATGGAGGTGTTTTATTGAAAAAAAATAAAAAACGTAAAAATCATTTAAATTGGCTTGAAATTCTTAAAATATGTGTTATGTTAAACTACACATTATTTTTCATCTTCAACCTTAGGAAAACAACATGGAAAACTCAGAAAATTTACAGTCGACCCCCCTCGCCTCAGAACACGTTAAACTCGGAGCACGCATGGTGCCTTTTGCTGGATGGAATATGCCTGTTCAATACCCAGAGGGAATTATTGCAGAACACAAACATTGTCGTGAAAATGTATCACTTTTTGATATTTGTCACATGGGTGAATTTCGCATCAAAGGCGAAAAAGCGGCAGCAGATTTAGATGCGCTTTTCCCTCGTCCTGTTGCGGATCAACCTGTTGGCGTTTGCCGTTACAACTTCTCTTTAAATGAAGAAGGCGGAGTCCGCGACGATTTAATTGTTTATCGTATTGCAAAAGATGAGTTTTATATTGTGGTGAATGCTGGGCCTCGTCCATCGGATGCAGCTTGGATTCAAGCGCACCTTTCAGAAGGCGTAACCTTCACAGACGAATCAGATGATACTGCAAAATTAGACTTACAAGGCCCTAAAGCAGCTGAAGTTTTAGAGCGTTTAGGTGTTGACAAATCCATCTTCCCTGGTTACTATAAATTCACAAACACGACAATCAAAGGGATTCCGGTTCTCTTGAGTCGTACGGGTTATACCGGCGAATTAGGGTTTGAACTCTATTTTGATGTAAAGCATGCAACTGAGATGTGGAATCTTCTCCTTTCAGATTCTGTGGTTAAACCTGCAGGACTCGGTGCACGTGATACGCTTCGTCTTGAGATGGGTTACCCGCTTTACGGACACGAAATGGATGAAACCACCACACCTGTTGAAGCTGGATTTGGTGGTATGTTAAAATTAGATGTCCCCCGTCAATTCATTGGCGCAGAAGTTTTACATGACTCAACCAAAGGAGCGCCTAAACGCAAGCTTTTAGGTTTTGTTCTTGAATCCAAACGTGCAGCGCGTGCTGACGCAGCGATTTACTTGAATGATAAAGTCATTGGAAAAGTAACATCAGGTGCATTTGGGCCTTCCATTGATGTTGCCGTTGCAATCGGTTATGTTGATGCAGATGTTGTACTCAATGTCGGCGACAAAGTTGAGTTAGAGGCAGGCAAAAATCGTCTTGCCGCAACTGTTGCATCAATGCCGTTCTACCAACAAGCCACTGCGCGTATTAAACTTTCATAAAAAAATTATATTATTTTTAGAAAATTACTTGTTTTTTTCAAAAATAATGATATATAATAGTAACGTAAAATTTAATTTACCCTAATAATTAACCCCCCTCACCTTTTAAGGAGTAAAAAATTATGAAGTATTTCACAAAAGATCACGAATGGGTCATCGTTGATGGCGACGAAGCTATCATTGGAATTTCAGCACACGCAGCAGAAGAACTCGGCGATTTAACTTATGTTGAATTACCAGAAGTAGGCGCTGATGTAATTGTTGGCGATACCCTCGGTTCTGTGGAGTCAGTGAAAGCCGCGTCCGATATTTATGCCCCCATTAGCGGAACCGTTATGGCCGTAAATACCAATCTTGAAGACGATCCATCAATCTTAAATCAAGCCGCAGAAACTGATGGCTGGATTTGTCGTTTGGAAAATATTGATTTGACCGAACTTGATGAATTGATGTCAGAAGATAAATACATGAAATTTATTCAAGGCTAATCCTTGAACCATTCATTGAAATAATCGAACGGGAATAACGCACAAAACTGCGTTGTTCCCATTCAACTTTTAATTTAACACCGTTGAGAAAAGGAAAATCTCATGCCGTTTATTGCAAATACCCCCAAAGATCAAAAGGCGATGCTTGATGTCATTGGATGTAAGAATATGGAAGAACTTTGGTCTAAAGCCAATGTCCCTGCCCCTACATCTGATTTTTCAATGTTGCCAGAATCTAAGTCCGAATTTGAAGTGGCCAAGCACCTTACCCACCTTGCTGGCAAAAATGCAACAGATCTTGTTTGTTTTATGGGAATGGGTTACTACGATCACTTTATTCCTGCTACGATTTCAGAAGTGCTTGCACGTACAGAAGTTTATACAGCTTATACCCCCTATCAACCTGAGTCTTCACAAGGGACACTTCAGGCGATTTTTGAATGGCAATCTGCGATTTGCCGTTTAACAGGTAAAGAAGTTTCAAATGCATCATTATTTGATGGTGGTACAGCGATTTTTGAAGCGATGACAATGGCGATTCGTCAAACTCGTCGTAAAAAAGTGGTTGTTTCTGAAGCTGTTTCGCCAATTTTCCGTGAAATATTAGATTGTTACAGTGCCAACTTAAAATGTGAAATTGTTTATGTTCCAGCAAAAGAGGATTCTTCAAACCAAGAAGCTCTCCTTGCTGCAACTGATAAAGATACCGCTTGCGTTATTGTTCAATATCCTAACGTTTTCGGAACCATTGAATCATGGGAAAAATTTGTACTTGACGTCAAGGCCTTAGGTGCTTTAACCGTTTCTGCATGTTACCCCACTGCCCTCTCCGTGATTAAAACACCGGGTGAAATCGGATTTGATATTGTAGTAGGAGAAGGTCAACCCTTGGGAATTCCGCTCTCTTTTGGCGGACCTTATCTTGGATTTATTTGTACATCCATGAAATTGATGCGCAAGATGCCAGGTCGTATTGTTGGACGTGCTAAAGATCATGACGGACGCGATGGGTTTGTACTGACCATGCAAGCGCGTGAACAACACATTCGTCGTGAAGGGGCGATGTCAAATATTTGTTCTAATGTGAATTTGTGTGCATTAAGTGCGTTAGTTTACATGAGTTCATTAGGTAAACAAGGGATGATAGATGTTGCTGAGCTTTGTATGGCAAAAGCACGTTACGCGCTCGAAAAATTAACGGCAATTCAAGGCGTTAAACGCGTTGGAACTGGCACTTTCTTTAATGAATTTATTATTGAAGTTCCATCTGATGCAACAGAAGTTGTTGGTCGTTTGGTTGAAAAAGGCATTGCAGCCGGATTCCCCTTAGGGCGTTATTATACAGAGCGTTCCAATCAAATTTTGATTTCGGTAACAGAAAAGCGCACACGTGAAGAGATTAATGCTTTGGCAAATGCATTGGAGGCTGTATTATGGAACTAATTTTTAATATGGGTAGCGAAGGACGTCGTGGGACAACATTGCCTAAATGCGATGTAGCCCCTTATACCAAAGCGCAACTTCCTGAAGAACTTCAACGCACAGTCCCTGCTCCACTTCCTGAAGTGAGCGAACTTGATGTCATGCGTCATTTTATTCGTATGAGCCAACTCAATATGAGTGTAGATACTCATTTCTATCCTTTAGGTTCTTGCACAATGAAGTACAATCCCAAAATTAATGAGCGACTCGCTGCATTACCTGGATTCACATCATTGCATCCTTTGATTTCACAATTACGTCAAGGTGGCGCACTTTGTCAAGGCGCGCTTGAATTGATTTATGAAACTGAGAAATTTATTGTTGATCTCACAGGTTTTAGTGCCGCGACAATGCAACCTATGTCAGGTTCAAGTGGCGAACTTTGTGCAGTCATGATGTTTGCAGCTTATCATAAATCTCGTGGGGATCATAAACGTAATGTCATGTTGATCCCTGATGCTGCGCATGGTACAAATCCTGCATCTGCAGCTATGGCGGGTTTCATCACCAAAGAGGTCCCATCAAATGCAAACGGGGATGTGGATATGGATGCATTGAAATCAATGCTCAATGACGAAGTGGCTGGATTTATGTTAACTTGTCCAAACACATTGGGTCTTTTTGATGAAAACGTTAAAGAAATCATCAGCCTTGTCAATGAGGCGGGCGGTTTAACCTACTGTGATGGTGCAAACTTTAATGCGATTATGGGACGTATTCGTCCAGGTGACTTAGGCTTCGATGCTATGCACATGAACACACATAAGTCTTTCTCAACTCCACACGGTGGTGGTGGTCCAGGATCAGGACCAGTTTCCGTATCCGCACGCTTAGTGCCATTCCTTCCTAAATCACGCGTGGTCAAAAATGATGATGGAACTTATGCTTTGAAATACGACTATCCAGAATCAATTGGTTACTATGCCCCATTCTATGGTCACTTCAATATCTTGGTTCGTACATATGCGTACCTTTTAATGTTGGGTCGTGAAGGGGTAACCCGCGTAAGTGAAAATGCGGTCTTGAATGCCAACTATATTCGTTCACGCTTAGCGCCCTATTTTGATCAAAAATACGATCGTTATTGCATGCATGAATGTGTATTTTCAGCAACACGTAACATGGATAATGACGTTCATGCGATGGATTATGCGAAAGCGTTGCTTGATGCAGGCTTCCATGCACCAACGATGTACTTCCCATTAATTGTACCTGAAGCATTGATGATTGAGCCAACTGAAACAGAGTCTAAAGACACAATGGATGAGTTCTGTGATGCGATGATTCGTTTCGCTCAATTAGCAGAAAGTGATCCAGTACAATTAACACAATGTCCGATTACAACTGTAGTAGGACGTATGGATGAAACGGCAGCTGCACGTAATCCTATCTTAGCTGATATCGGCGAATAAGAGGATTGTGCATGACGGTATCGCCAGCAAATTATACTGATGAAGATATTAAATCCCTGAGCTCTCTCGATCATATTCGATTGAGACCGGGGATGTATATTGGACGTCTTGGCAATGGAAACACCTCCCTTGACGGTATTTATGTTCTGATTAAAGAAGTGATTGATAACTCAATCGATGAATATATCATGGGATGTGGGAAAAAAGTGGAAATCACGCTTGATGGACGCACGGTTACTGTGCGCGATTATGGACGTGGCATTCCACAAGGAAAACTTGTCGAGTGCGTTTCACATATTAATACAGGCGGTAAATTTAACAGCGATGCCTTTCAGTTTTCTGTAGGGATGAATGGGGTGGGAACCAAAGCGGTGAACGCCCTCTCCTCTCTTTTTATTGCCGAATCGTTTCGTGATGGAAAACAAAAAACAGCCACCTTTAATGACGGTGTTTTAGCATCACAAAAAACGGTCAAATCGAATGAGCCTAACGGAACACGAATTTCATTTATAGCCTCTGACGCTCCAGAATTATTTGGGAATTATGAATATCGCACAGAGTTTATTGAAAAACGTTTATGGCGTTATGCGTATCTCAATGCAGGGTTAAACCTCTATTTAAATGGCGCACGATTTTATTCCAAGAATGGGTTACTCGATTTAATCGAAAACGAAGTGGGAGAGAATAAACTTTATCCTATTATTCACAGTACTGACAAAAATATCGAATTTGCATTTTGTCATGTGAATAATTTTGACGAAAATTACCAATCATTTGTTAATGGACAATACACGAATGATGGCGGGACGCACCTTTCTGCATTTAAAGAAGGCGTGCTTAAAGGCGTGAACGAATACGCTGCAAGTAAAGGATTAAATGGAGACGATGTTCGTAAAGGGATTGTGGGAGCAATTGCAATTCGTATTAAAGATCCTATTTTCGAATCTCAAACTAAAAATAAATTGGGTAACAATGATATTAAAAGTTGGATTATTCAAGTAACCAAAGATGCAGTACAGGACTTCTTGCATAAAAATGAGGAAACTGCAAAATACCTCATGGACAAGGTTGAACAAAATGAAAAAGTCCGTAAAGAAGTTGCTGCTGTCAAAAAGAAATCGAAAGAAAATGTTCGCAAAATGAGCCTCAAAATACCGAAGCTCAAAGATTGCAAATATCATTATAGCGACTCTATTCCAGAAAAAAAACGTGCTGAACGCGCTATGGCTGAAGAATCATCCATTTTCCTCACAGAGGGAGATTCTGCGGCAGGGTCCATGATTCAATGTCGTAATGTTTATACACAAGCGATCTTTTCTCTTAAGGGGAAACCTCAAAACGTGTTTAACCTTTCAGGGAATTCACAAACCCATAAGCTAGAAACCCTTTATAAAAATGAAGAACTTTTTTATATTATGCAAGCCCTCGGGATTGAAGATGGAGTCGATAATCTACGCTATAATCGTGTCATTATCGCAACTGATGCGGATACAGATGGAATGCATATTCGTATTTTATTACTCACATTCTTCTTAACTTATTTTGAACAACTCGTCCGTTCTGGGCATGTTTATATCCTAGATACCCCTCTTTATCGTGTTCGTAATAAAACTGAAACCATTTATTGCTACAACGATACAGATCGTGATGCAGCGATGGCTAAGCTTGGAAAAAGTGCCGAACTCACACGATTTAAAGGATTGGGCGAAATTTCACCCAAAGAGTTTGGACAGTTTATTGGCAAAGATATCCGCCTTCAAAATGTAGCCATCGATCACATGAATGGAATCGATGAGATGCTCCGTTTTTATATGGGACCCAATACGCCTGAACGCAAAACATATCTTTTAGAAAACTTGGTATAATTTTACCTCTTTTTTACTTTAATGCGTTTTATCCCCCTTCCCTAGGAAAATATTTAAACGTTAAAACCTTACTCTTTATTTTAAAAGAAAAAGCCACTCTTATCGAGTGGCATTTTTTTGTTTATTGAGAAAGTCTCAGTATTAGAGCATATTTTCAAGACGTTGCATTCCATCTTCTGAAATGTTCAATTCATAAGTTTCGCTCTTTACCATGAAGGGTGGAAGTTTATTACGAATGATAATATGCAATT
>CAZIVM010000119.1:0-6932 GCA_964542845.1 uncultured Victivallales bacterium | reverse complement strand
TTATTGGATTTTATTTAGAAAAAGTGAATTTATCGGAATTTGAGTTTGATTATCCATTTAAAATAAAAAAGGAAGAGAAAAATTCTCTTCCTGTGGTTGAGCATATCGTCTGATTTTTAAGGGGGGATTATGAGCGGAGGTTGTCGAGAGCGGTGCGCGAAAGGACGCGCGCTAATGGCACGGTCGCCCCTAGGCTTCCAATTAATAACGTGAGCACCACGCCAATCAGTGCCACGCGCCAATCGACAATAATGAAGAATGCGCCTGAACCTGTTGAGAGCGGAACCCCGTTTGCAAGATACCCTAACGCAATCCCAATGACGCCACCGATACCTGTCATGATAATCGATTCATTTAAGAAGGTACACAAAATATCAAGCGAGGTAAATCCCATCACTTGATAGGTGGCAATCTCTTTGCGTCGATTCATAATATTGGCATACATCGTGTTAATCCCAATAAGTAAACCCACAATAATTACCGCAAACGACATAATGAGGGAGAGTCCGTAAATCCAAAAAGTCGCTCCTGAAGCGTTGCGATAATACTCTTTTTCGGGAATCGCCTTAAAGAATCGAGAATAGGCCCCTGTTTCAGAGAAAGAGGGGAGGGCGCTGTTTAACGCATTTCTATCCGTAAAACGAAGCGATACGCAACTTGGATTATCGCGACGGCGCACATCTAATAATTCACTCAGCTCTGCCCACACTTCCGATTCTAAAATAGAGCCTTTCGCGGAGAAGATACCACAAACGGTCCACTCTTCGCGTTCAAAGCTAATTTTGCTATCCACTTGGAGTTCTTCAGGACGTATGCCGAGTTTGACCCATGCCGATTTTCCGACAAGCACTTCGCGTTGTTTTTCGGGGAGTCGACCTTTCTCAATCGTGATATCGTGGTGGACTTCGTAGCCAATGGATTTGACGCCACGCACATAGATGGAGCGCGGTTCGGATTTAACTTGAGGCTGTGAAATATTGGTAATATCATAGACTTCGGGCGAGATTAAAAGTTCGCCCGTAATTGAGGATTGAAGGTTAGGGAGGCTTGCGAGATATACCATGGCATCGTCGTCAATATTACTCATCATCATATTCGTCCCTTTTGAAGAGATCAAAATCAGATTTTCTTCTTCACCCGTGACATCAACACGTTGATAAATTCCCAAAGATAAACCCACCATAATTACCGCTGCAAAAATGACAATCCCCACCCCAAAGGTGGTCATGATGGTACGAAAAGGACGGCGTGTGAGGTTACGAACTGCATAATTTAAGGGAAGTTTCATAATTAATCTTCCTTTCTTATGCCATCAAGAATATTGATGCGAGCGGCCGAAATTGCGGGGAGGAGTGCGCCGAGGAGTCCTGCAAACCCGACAACGATAATGGTTGAAATCCAAACGGAATAATCGGAGGTGAAAACCACATTCACATCGCAATTTTTAATCCCTGTCACCCATTTCATCCATACCACAAATTGGAGTCCGATACATCCAAAAATACTACCGACAATGGTCATGAGTACAGAATCACAAATCACCATGTAAAGAATCGCAAATTTGCTAAAACCAATGGTGCGCATAATCGAAAATTCGGGATAACGTTCACGAACAGTCATGGATACGGTGTTGCCAATCGCTACCAAAATCACAATCAAAATCACACCCATCACATAGCGGGATGCATCCATCAAATCTTGAAATTGGCTTAATGCAGCTAAGAGGTGTGCTTTTTCAAGTTTCACCGAAATATAATTGGTCATGGGGACTTTTTCGATCGCTACCATCGCTTCTTCAGTGTTGGAGCCGGGTTTGAGTTTGACCCATGCTAATGAGGAAATGCCTTGTTGATCTTGGGTGAGTTGAAGATAATCGCGATCTGCAATAACAAGGTTAACGTCATTCGGACTTTCCGTTTTGAATACCCCACAAATGGTAAATGAGATATTTCCGAGTTGTTCGAGCGTGACTTCATCTCCTACTTTCCATTTGAATTTTTTGCAAATTTCTTCACCGACAATCACGCCATTTTTCGTTGCAATCCAGCGATTATAAGTGGGTTCATCAATTTGATAGTCACGAAACAAACGCATACGATCTTTGTCGATTCCATGTACCACAATAACATCGCCCGTCGCGCCGCAGTCGGTCATAATCACTTTTGTCGGAAGAATCTCTTCAACGGCAGGAATCTGACGAAGTCGTTCAAGTTCAGCATCATTGAGTCGGCTTGTTCCAGGACAATGTTTGTCAAGTTGTGAAATTAAGATTTGGTTTGCTGCATCGGCTTGTCTGAATAGCCGACCCACCGAGTAATCTGCGGCAAGAAAGAAGCACACCATAAAGGCGGCAATGCCACATCCAAGCACCGTAACGGCAAAGCGCACTTTGGCTCGGATCAGATTTTTAAAGATGAGGGGGAGTAGACGAAATAACATTATTTGCCCTCCAATGTGGCGTTATGATCAGTAATAATCCCTTTTTCAAGGTGGATAATCCGTTTTGCAAAAGAGGCAGCAGATTGGTCATGGGTCACCATCACGAGCGTTTTGCCAAACTCTTCGTTGAGTCGACGCAAAATAGAAAGGACTTCGGTCTCGGAGGCGGCATCAAGGTTTCCTGTCGGTTCATCGGCAATCAAGATGCGGGCATCGGCAACGAGGGCGCGAGCAATGGCAACACGTTGTTGTTGTCCCCCAGACATTTCAGAGGGTTTGTGATGCGCGCGATCCATCAAATTCACCGCTTCAAGGGCGGTCATGATATGTTCGCGACGTTGATGTGCCGACATCTTTAAAAGTAATAACGGTAACTCCACATTTTCATACGCCGTTAAAACTGGCATGAGGTTATATGATTGGAAAATGTAACCAATGTTGCGTGTGCGCCAAGCCGTACGTTTCGCATCTGAAAGGCGTGCAATATCCATTCCATCTACAATAATATTGCCTTCCGTTGCATCGTCGATTCCTGCAATTAAGTTTAACAACGTCGTTTTTCCTGACCCTGAAGGTCCCATTAAGGCGGTAAATTCGCCTTGTTGAATCGTTAGGCTCACATGGTTAAGCGCGCGTACTTGGGCTGCGCCAGAACCATAAAATTTGGAGAGTTCGCGCACATCGATAAGGGGTTGGGTATTCGGTGTATTCATGATTTATTCCTCCGTCACGTTGTCGCCTTCGCGCAACATAGATGTCTCTGAGATTATAACACGGGATCCTGAGGCGAGTCCGCCTGAAACGGTGACGCGTCCATCAATGACTTTTGAGATGGAAATAAAGCGTTTGACGGCCTTATTCTCTTCGTTGACCCACACATAAGAGCGTCCTTCATCGTCTTGTTGGACTGCGCCTTGAGGCACCATCATCACAGACGTATCAATCTCTTCTTTTTCTTCCTCTTCGTCGTCATCACTTGACTCTTCGTCTTCAAAAACGCAGTTGGGGTCTGGGCAGTTTGGATCTTCACAATCGGGATCTTCGCACACATATTCTTCTTTTTCTTCGTTCATATACTCAGGGACAAGAAATGAAATTTGAGAAACCATGTCGGGGAAAAGATAGGTGTCTGGATCTGTAATTTTAATCTTAACAGAGACCGTGTTTTTGGCGATGTCGGCTTCGGGATCAATACGAAGAACTTCCCCATGATAAAGTTTAGAAACATCAGCATCCGTGCGTAATTGAACAGGACCTCCAATGCACACTTGTTTGATATTTTGTTGACGAATATCCACGCGCGCTTGCATGTCATTCGGATCATAAAGCGCTAAAATCATTCCCATGCGCTCTTCACTCATTAACATTTGTCCTTCTTTGGCAAAAACTTTTAAAACACGTAAAGGTGGCAGATGTTCGGGAGTGCGAATGAAACATAAATCATAAGTAAGTTTAGCGTGATCATATTTCACTCTCGCAGCGGTTAAAGCTGCACGCGCTTGTTGAATTTCTTCTTTACGGTAACCCGCTGTAAGTAAGTCTAAGTTGGCTTGTTCTTTATTGACGCGTGCTTTGAGTGCAGCAACTGCCGAACGATGTGCATCAATTTGAGTTTGAGTCACCACATCGCGCCCTAATTTATGGCTCCGTTCAAAATTTTGTTCAGCTAAAACGAGTTGTTCTTTAACATCTAATAATGAAGCTTGCGCCCCTTCAATCTCTTCCTTACGATAACCATTACTCAAACGTTCATATTCTGCTTGGGCAATGTGCCAGTTCGCATGCGCTAAATCCATCTCTAGTTTCTTGTTTTGATTGTAAACTTCTGCAATAATTTGACCGGGTTGGACAAAGTCGCCCTCTTTTACATTGATTTTAGAGACAATCTCCCCTTGAATTTGCGACATCACATAATAAGGATACTTCGGTGTTGCTGATTCAATCCAGCCCCCCGCCGTGAATGCCGAAACCGAGACGGGTTTTGATTTGCGCGCGACCATCACTTTGACTGAATGGCTTACCGTTTCCCATGGAAATGAGAATTTAATGTAATGACCCGCTAGAAAACTGCTCGCTAAAAAAATTAAAAGCAGCAAAACGACTCCTTTTCCGATGGAAAAGCCAGCTCTTGCATTGTCGTTAATGCGAAGACGATTAAGATCAACCATGATTTTTTCCTTATATTTAAAGTGGTTAAGAAATTATTATCCTTTATAACGTTTTAAAATCTACTATATTGGTATATTTTTAATATTTTAGTGAAAATTTGTGTTTTTTCATTATTGAGTTGTGTTTTGGAGCGTAAAAACGGAGTCTGGAATTGTCTCATTATTTGTTTGGGGAAGCGTTAATTCTGTTTCACCTGAAATTAACGGCCAGCAAATCCACCCTACAAATGCTAAATAAATAAAGAGTAAAATCCAACCTTCCCAACGAACAATTTTATGATGGGTTTTCATCGTAATAAAGAGTACAACACCGCTAACCATCATGAATAAAATAGAAATCCATTCTCCGCCATGAATATCTAATGGCGTAATGATGGCTGCCGTTCCAAAAATCAAAAGAATATTAAAAATACAACTTCCAATAATATTACCGATTGCGATATCATTGCGTCCTTTAAGCACCCCTCCAAGCGTGACCGCTAACTCAGGAACTGAAGTTCCAAACGCAACAACCGTTGAAGCAATAATGATCTCAGGAATATTAAGCTCTCTCGCCATCCAAACCACGTTGTCGACAAGAAGTTTTGAACCTGCAAAAATCATCACAAATCCCACGAAAAGTAGCATGAATGCTTTTAACGTAGATGTAAAATTTTTAGGTTCACTATGCGTCTCTGGGATCTCTTCATTGAGTTCGTCGGGGTGTTTGAAGAGGTAATAGCAGTAACCGATAGAGGCCAGAAGAAAAAGAACCCCTATGATGCGATTCCCCCAAATGGATTGTTCGGGAGTCGCATACATTCCAATCCCGAAACAAATGAGGGTGACCGCAAAAATAATGTTCATTAAAAGTGCGTCGCGATTCATGAGTTTATGTGGAAAAGCGAGCCCTCCTCCAATCACTACCGCAATTCCGAGGACAAGCGCAATGTTTGTGGTGCAACTTCCAACAACGTTCCCGATCACAAAACCATGTGACCCTTGGGAAGCTGCATAGACGCTTGACGCCCATTCCGGTAGCGACGTTCCAATACTCACTAAGGTAAGGCCGATCACCAATTCGGGTACTTTCCAAATGCGCGCAATCGCTGCGGCTGCATCAATAAAAATATCGCTTCCTTTGATTAAAACATAAAATCCTAAACAAAAGAGTAAAAGGTTAATGATAAATGAGCTTGTAATAAATTCTGGCATAATTATCCTTTGAGATGATTGGGAGTCGATGCCGTATCGTGAACAAAGACACGGAATGCAAGCTCTTCGTTGATATTGTATTTAAGATTGGATAGTAATTTTTCAGCGCAATCGAGTTGCATACGATTTCGTTTTTCTTTATTTTGAAGTTCCGCAGGGATACGTTGATGAATTTCGGGATTAACCTCTGTGGAATTAATTCCCATGCTTTGTTGCCATGCAATGGCGAACCAATCGTGTATGAGACTCAAAAAGCTACTTCTAAGCCCTAAATAACGCGCTTGTATGGCCGCATCACGACGTTCCTCAATGGATTTACGTTCAGTTGCGCTCCACTCCATCTGTTTAATTTCGTCAAACATCGGGGCCCATATTTCATTTTCAACACTTTCTGCTTCACTTTTGAGCCCTTGGGCTAATGTAATCACTTCACTTGCACAATTTTCAGCTGTACAAAAATCATTCGATTCTACTAATGAAAGTTTTTCGAGCGCGTTCATTAAAGGCTCCACAAATGACTGTGTGTAGTTACATTGATTGGATAGCAATGAAATCATTTGACAACGTGAACGGATTGTGGGGAGTAGTTGATAGGGCGCAGACGTCACCAATACAAAAAAAGTTTGGCGAGGAGGCTCTTCCAAGGTTTTTAAGAATCCATTTTGTGCCTGTTCGTTTAAGCACTCGGCTTCTTGAATCACCCCTATTTTGGTGCTCTCATCAGAGTCGGCCGTAAAATAAAATTGCGATTCAAACCAACGCATGCTGTTGGGTTCATAACGATCTTTTCCGATTCGGATTTGTCGCGACTTAGAAACAGGGGATAAAGTGAACATCTCTGAATAGGTATGATGCGCTAAGCCGACACAATGGGCACATTTTTCACAAGGTGTTGCATCGGGAGCAGGATTCAAACATACGCGGAGTTGTCCCAACGCAACAGGCGCATATTCACGCACCTGAGGTTGATCGGCATAGACCATAAATGCATGGGTCATGCGCTTGGTACGTTGCGCGTTTTTCAAGGCTTTCGCCATCACGGGAAAATCGTTTTCAAATTGATGCCAACTCATATTTTATCTCAAATAGGGGGTTATAATATTTTTATACATATAAAATACATCTATTTTG
>CAZIVM010000118.1:0-7001 GCA_964542845.1 uncultured Victivallales bacterium | reverse complement strand
GTTAAAAATAAAGTCATATTCAAAATAAATTGCATATTTTTGTTGATTTTTTCATAAATAGGTGTCATATTATATATAAATCAATCTCACCCAGGAATTTTATGCTCAATCAACACCTCCCAGACGCATGGAAAAAAATCATCGAAAACCACATGAATCCCGATGATTTTAACCGACTCAATCAGACCATCACACAACGCTATCAAACAGAAGAAGTTTATCCCCCCGTTGATCAACTCTTTTCAGCACTCTCACATGTTTCTCCTGATCAAGTTCGCGTCGTGATTCTAGGTCAAGATCCCTACCATGGCACAGGGGAAGCCAATGGTTTAGCATTCTCGGTTTCTGGCACAACACCTATTCCGCCATCTTTGCGCAATATTTTTAAAGAACTCCAAGCGGATATCGATGCGCCCCCTCCTCTTAATGGCGATTTATCTTCGTGGAGTGAACAAGGGGTACTTCTCTTAAACACTGCCCTCACGGTTCGCAAAGACTGTGCGGGTTCACATAGCAAGTTGGGATGGCATACTTTCACCGACACTCTCATTCAGTATTTAGCACAAAATGCCCCCCCTAAAATATTTGTATTGTGGGGAAAACATGCACAAGAAAAAGCGTCTATCATCGAAAATGCACCGATTAAGCATTTATGTATTCAGAGCGCGCATCCTTCGCCATTATCTGCATCGCGGGGATTTTTGGGAAGTCGACCATTTTCTCGGATTAATGAACAACTCATCGCATGGGGTTACCCCCCGATTGATTGGAAGTTACCCTCACAGGAGAGTCTGTTTTAATTATAAAAATTGGCTAAAATCAAAATCATGACGGTAATCGTATTATTGACACAATGGACTCCTATCGGCGCCCACATCGAACGATAACGGATACGCAAATATTGTAAGTAAATCCCTAAACCTGTAATGGGAATAATTTTCGTATAATCGAAATGAATGACCGCAAAACAAAGCGAGGTCGCAACTACGGCAAGAATCACATAAAAAGGTGAGATTCGTTTAAAAAAGACCCACATGGAGTCGAAAAGAAAACGCCTAAACAAAAATTCTTCAAGCACAGGGGCTGCAACAATTGCGCTAATTGAAACCGCGATGGGGACCCAACGATTAGGATGAGAAAAAATAGCTTGATCGATCGATTCTTTCATCGGATAGCCGAGTTCATAAGCAATATAACGTTGCGTCAAGTTCAATACAACCACAATAAGAATACCGATTAAACTATGTTTTAACAAAGTTAAAAACGTAAATTTTTCAATCTTAAACAACGACAAACGTTGAATGAAAGTCATGGGACTTGGCATCACACAAACACAGATTAAAAGCGTGAAAAAAAGCAGAATCTGTGGCGATAACATTTTTGGAATCAAAGGTAATGGAACAGCGTGTATCCACATCGGGGATGTCAGTGCAATCAAAACGGAAATGACAATTAAAATCCGTGTACGAGATTCTGCTTGAATTTCAAGAGGTGTCAATTTATACTTGATCATGAAGAGCAACTATCATTTTCATCAAGATAAGGCACGGTTTGTTTTTCGCCCGCCCAACAACGCCACATTTGCGGAATCAAATATTTTAAGACGGCTGCCGTTGGCAACGCTAAAATCAATCCGGGGATACCAAATAAATAGCCCCCAAGTAAAACCACGGAAAGCGTTTCTATAAATGAAAGACCTAAACTTCCGCCCACAAGTTTGGGATATAAAAAGAGGTTTTCGAGCCCTCCCCACACGCAAAGATAAGTCAAGGCAACTAGCAATATTTGAATTGCGGAAACATCTGAAGAAGCAAACATCACTAAGAATGTAGAACCAAAGACAAGCACGGGGCCTAAAAATGGAATAAAAATGGTACATCCAGAGAGGAGTCCTATTAAAAAGGGGTACGGAACACCAATAAAGGAAAAAATAAGAATATAGAGTGGCACTTCAATAGAGACCACTAAGAAATATCCACGCACCCATGCCCGGAGTTTTTTAACCACTTCTTCTAAAATTTGCATCGCTTCCGCACGCGCTGACTCCGAAAGATTCGGAAACCATGCCGAAGAAAACATCAACGCAAATAGATAATAACTAAAGGGTTTATCATCCGTTTTTTGTGGAAGATTTGATTTTTCGCCTTCAACTTCATAATAATACGTTGCTGAAACGATTGTTTTGGCAAAGATTTGCAAGAATAATGCACAGAAAACAAGCGTCAATGCCACATCGGTTATCACTTGAATCGAGGAACTAAAAATACCAAATAATGAGGGAAAATATTCGCGCAGTTTTTCAACCAAAAAGACCGAAAGTTTCTCTTGATTATCTTGCTTTTTTAACACATCGCTCAAGGTGGTAAAAATAGGTTTTAACGATTCGCACTGGGATAATGATTCACGATATCCTTCCAGTTTGCGCGAAAGCCCCGCAACCAACGATTCAATATAAGAGCGTTCATGCTCTGAATCGAGCATTGATACCGGAATATCCGATACAAGCAAAGGGTTAGCCCCCATTTCTTTGAGCATTTCACGACGCGCATCTTCTTGTTCATTATGATTTATAGCCTGTTCTTCCGCGACGACACGATTTGAGTAATCGCGCAATGAACGCCCCGCCTGCCCTAATCCTTGAACCGAAACCGCCAGTAAAAATAAACCTAAAAAAATTGTCCCAACTAATACGATTAAGAATGTAAAAATCGCAGAGTGTGATGCAGCGGCACGCCGTGCTCGCAATTCAAGTGGGACGGTTGCTTTATGTTGATGATAGAGTCGATCCGCAAACTTAGATTTGCGCTCCATCATATCCATATAACGCGGTTTAGAAAAAAGTTTTCTATAAAAGAATTGTTGTAATGGCAAAACAAAAAAAGCGACAACCAAACCAAAAAATACGGACCGTAAATAGGTGGCCGTGAGAATAAAGACCACCATAATCGCCAACGCTGCAATAATACTAGATATCGATGCAGTGAGATTTTTTTGAGAAGGTAAAGGCTTTGACATTACAACCCTTTGGACTGATTGATTTATTTAACAATCACAGTACGGTCGCCCGCAATCGCTTCACCAATAACCGCAGCTTCAAATCCACATGATTTGCAAATCTCAAGCGCACGATCGGCGTCAGCTGGAGGTACGAACCAAACCATTCCAACACCCATATTGAACACACGATAAGCTTCAACATCGTTCACTTCGCCTTTTTCTACAAGGAATTTAAAGATGGGTGGTGCTGAAATTTTATCTTTGTAGAAGACCGCTGTAATATCGTTAGGAAGAATACGAGGCGTGTTGTCATAGAGACCGCCCCCAGTGATGTGTGCAATACCATCAAGGCTCACGTTTTCGTCCATGGCCTTGCGAATGGCTGGCCAGTAACAAACGTGGGGTTTCAAGAGGGCATCTCCGATAGATTCGCCGAGTTCTTCAATATAGTCTTTCACATTTAATTTTGCTTTTTCAAAAAGGATGTTACGCGCCAAACTATAACCATTCGTGTGTAAACCATTTGATTTTAAACCAATAGCTACATGACCAGGTTTGATTTTTTCGCCCGTAATCAAGCGATCTTTCTCAACAATACCCGTGATAACCCCGACTAAATCGAAATCATTACCATACATGCCGGGCATTTCTGCTGTTTCGCCACCTAATAATGCGCAGTCGGCCGCTTTACAAGCATCCGCGATTCCGCAAAGAACATCTTCATAAAGAGGTGAACGTAATTTTCCAATACCAATATAGTCGAGAAAATAAACAGGTTCTGCACCTTGCACCGCAATATCATTAATACAATGGTTGACAATGTCGTGACCAACGCTGTCATATTTTTCCATCATCATGGCAATCATTAACTTTGTTCCGACGCCATCAATTGAAGAAACCATAATTGGATTTTTATATTTCGATAAATCAATTTGGAAAAGTCCGCCAAAACCACCAACAGGGGCTAAAACTTCAGGACGTTTCGTGCTTGAAATTTTGGATTTTACACGATCTAAGAGTGTATGTGCTAAATCGATATCGACCCCAGCGGCCTTGTATGCATCGGACTGAACTTTTGTGGACATAAATTTTCCTTTGGTTGTGAGTTTGTTTATACGATATAATCCATAATATATTATATAATATATCACCAGACAGAAAAATTGCCAATCCAAAAGAAAATTAAACGCAAAATAAAATAACAACTCAAAAATCAGGGCAAAAAAAATGGCATCCCCATGGAGATTCGAACTCCAGTTACCAGGATGAAAACCTGGTGTCCTAGGCCTCTAGACGATGGGGACCCATGTAATTAGCTTGTACTTTAAAATACACCTTTTTTTGAAAAATTCAAGCTCTTTTTTACTTTTTTTGCGATTTTTTTTGTTTTTTTTCACTTTTTTGTAGTTTTTGATTATCTTTTTCCAAATTTAGATATATATTATAACCACTAACCCATAACCCATCACTCTGTTTTATGCCCTATTCTCTCTCCATAACTACCCTCTGGGAAAAATATATCGCACAGCCCGATCACGATATCTACGCTCGCGCGCTCGCGAACTACTATTTACCGTTAGTGAGCACGGTGGTCAATGCGTTGCCGCCAAGCATTAAACGACATTACCCGATCAACGAACTCGAATCGATTGGAACCTTAGGGCTTTTACAAGCGATGAAAAAATATATCCCAGGAAAAGTCCCTTTCGAGCCTTTTGCGTATCCCTATATTCGTTTTGCAATCTTAGGCGAACTTCGTGCACAAGATCCCTTATCTCGCACAGATCGTGCACGTTATCGCAAAATCATGGAGTCGATTTCCGCCTTCAAACAACGCGAAGGGAAGCCCCCAACAACCGCACAACTCGCTCATATTCTTAAACTGAGTGAAAATCAAATCGAACTTACACTGGCATTAGGGGATCAAAAAGGCACCTCAATTGATGTTCACGATGAATCATTTTCTCACCAAAATGCCATGAGTGTTATGACGCCCGGACCTGATGAAGAGATTCATTATAAACTCGCTAAAGAAAATTTATCTAAAGCGTGGGTTAAACTCACCCCCATGGAACAAAAAGTATTACATTATCGCGAAAATGATATGCCACTCAAAGAGGTGGCGGCAAAATTAAACCTTAGTCAAGGGCGCGTATCGCAATATTACACGCAAGCGATTAAAAAACTCAAAACCCTCCTTAACGCCCAGTACTCTTATGACAAACCTTTATAAATTTATTCAACGTTGCAAAGAGACGCAAATTCTTGTATCATCTTCTGAAAATATCCCTAACTTTGATTTAAATGAGATTGCAACTAGCAATAAATCTCAAGAAAAAGCAAAAGGATTTATCGCACTCACTGGGGCAAACTTTGATAGTCATCAACTCATTGATGAAATGATTGAAAAAGGGGCAAAAGTAATTATTCATTCACACGAAGTTATTTTACCTGACCCTATTAAGTCTATTCGCGTATCAAACGGTTATTTAGCGCACGCTATTTTATGCGAACTGCGTGAAAACACCCCGACGGATCAGTTACAACTCCTTGCTGTTACTGGAACAAATGGAAAAACAACGAGCGCATTTATACTCCAAAAACTTGTTGCAAACTTGCTTAACAATGCCAAGTGCGGACTCCTCTCAACTGTGTTAACCGATGATGGAGAAAGCGTAATTCCCGCGGAACAAACCACCCCTGCCCCTGCGCAAATTCAACGTCTATTCGCCCAAATGGGCGGAAATAAATGCACCCATGCAGTGATGGAACAATCGAGTCATGGACTCCACCAATATCGCACAGGAACCGCTCAATTTTGCGTCGGAATTTTTACAAATCTCACAGGGGACCACCTCGATTATCACAAAACCACAACCCATTATTATGAAGCCAAAAAACGTCTTTTCACAGAGTGTCTTGACAAAAATGGGACAGCAATCATCAATATTGATGATTCGTACGGCGAAAAATTGTGGAATGAACTTCAATCGAAAAATATCAAGTGCATTTCATTCGGTCAAAACTCATGTGCAGATGTTCGAATATTAGCCCCCCATTATTCATTACAACACACCACGTTCCAACTCCAAATTGGAACAGAATCTTTTGATGTAACCTCGCCCTATATTGGAGAATATAATATCTATAATCTTACAGGGGCATTGATTGCTATTCATTCGCTTGGAATAGACTATTCAACTCTTTTTGAAAAATTAAAAGATATTCAACTCCCCCAAATTCCTGGACGCATGGAAGCGTTTATTCTTCCAAATCAAGCGGTTGCATTTGTCGACTACGCCCATACGGATGATGCGTTAGAGCGTGCAATCAAGGCTTTGCGTGAAATTAATCCACAACGAATCATCACTGTTTTTGGATGCGGGGGCAATCGAGATAAATCCAAACGTCCGCGCATGGGCAAAGTCGCCAGTGAAAATTCCGACATCACGATTATTACATCCGATAACCCACGCGATGAAGTCCCCCTCGATATTATTCACGATATAAAATGTGGGATTACAGTCTCTTATGGAGGCAACATTCATATTGAACAAGAGCGTGCACGCGCGATTGAAATGGCATTAAACATGGCTCACCCCAATGATGCTATTTTGATTGCAGGTAAAGGGCACGAAGATTATCAGGAAATCCGTGGAATTAAACATCATTTTGATGATCGTGAAATGGTAAAAGTATTGATACAGAAGTCATAACCCACCCGTCAAAAAATTATGATGTTAAAAGCGTTGCGATCGAGTTAAGTTGTGCCGCTATTTCTTCAAAAGGAAGATTGAGATCTAAATTTCTGACCCCGATGGCATTCCCTTTCATTTTATAATTATTACACGGTTGAAAGATTGCATTTGTTCGTGCGTATAACAAAAGACCACAAACATTCTTCTCTGGTGAATGGGAGGCTTTATTTTTTACATATGTAAAAATTTGGTAGAGATGTGCGGAATACAATGTCTTTTTATCATACTGTGTCTGCATATTGTTTG
>CAZIVM010000117.1:0-7095 GCA_964542845.1 uncultured Victivallales bacterium | reverse complement strand
GTTGATATCTATGTTAAATTAGATGACACAAAATATTATATTGAATTAAAATATAAAACGCTAAAAATCGATGATAAGTTTTCAGTTGACAAAGAAAAATTTAACTTAAAAAACCATAGGGCAAAAAATTGTGGTTGTTATGATTGCGTAAAAGATATTGAAAGATTAGAAAAAATATGTGAAGAAGAAAATGCTATCGGGTATACCATTTGGTTAACGAATGATCAATCTTATTTAGAAAATCCTCGAGAAGGTTCTGTTTATGAGGAATTTTCGATTCATAAAAATGCCATTAAAAAAGAATCAATGTCTTGGAAAGAAGGAACAGGAGAAGGGACAATGAGAAATCGTAAGGATACGATCACATTAAAGGGAGAATATACGATAAACTGGAAAGAATATAGTACTATTCACTCAACAAAACGTATTAAATTTCACTACGCCATTACCGAAATTAAATCCAAATCATAAAAAAACGCGTTGCAATTTTAATCACAACGCGCTTTATTTTTACCAAACTTAGCTTAATACATTAAGCGTCTGGGGGCTCTTTGGCTTTAGGATACTTAAGCGTAAGTCCTTCTACATGCTTTGCAGTGGGCTTGTAAGTAAGGATTGAGACAATATATCCCACCACCACGCACGCCACCAAACCAATCGCACTATAGAGCAATAAGTGGGGTTTATGAGGAACAATGTCTGTGAACTTAAAGATAATGTTCACAATGTACGATGCGGCTAAGCCCGCAATCGCACCAATCCCGTTGATGCGAGACATAAAGATTCCCATAAAGAAGAGTCCTGCCAAGCCCCCTGTAAGGATACCAATCATCGTTTGGAAGGTATCAAACAAGGAGAATATATTTTGCCAACTTGCAATCACAATCGCAAACACAATGGCAAGTGTCCCCACAACAGCGGTTGTTACGTGCGCCATGTGGAAGGCTTTTTTCTCATCATCGGTAAAGAATCGACGATAGAAGTCGGTCACAAAAGCGGTTGCTGCCGAGTTGAAGTTCGAAGAGAGGGTCGACATCGTTGCCGCAAAAATCGCCGCGATGAGGAGTCCTGAAATTCCTGGGGGGAGTTCCGTTACAATAAATGTAGGGAAGATAGAGTCGTTAGAAGCCATCACGATATCGAAAGCCCCTGGATTCTTTTTGTAGAACGTATAAAGAGCCGTTCCGAGCGCATAGAAGAGGGCCGAGCTCAACACAGATAAAGTTCCGTTAAACCAAATAGAGCGCGCAGCACCTTTCTCATCTTTTGTGGTGAGATAACGTTGAACAATTGTTTGATCAGAAGTATAAGATGAGAGGTTCGCGGCGAGTCCGCCAATAATGGTGACCCACAAGACAGGCTCAGCAATCGACCATGATAAATCTAAGATATTCATTTTTTGAGCTTCGCTCGCCACGGTTACCATTTCTGAGATACCGCCAGAGCCCATCACCAACATGACCAATGCAACCAACGCACCCCCAATAAGGACAATCGCTTGAATGAAGTCGGACCAAACCACAGCTTCCATTCCCCCAATTGTGGAGTAAATCACCGTAATTGAACCCACAAGGATAATCGATGTAAACAAATCAATCCCTGCGACAACGCTCAAGGCAAGAGAAGGCAAGAATGTAACCACTGCAGAACGTGCAATCATAAAGATGATAAATGCAAAAGAAGCAAAGATACGACAGAATAAGTTGAAGCGTAATTCTAAATATTCATAAGCCGACGTAATGTTTAATCGACGGAAAAAG
Organism: uncultured Victivallales bacterium; assembly: GCA_964542845.1. GTDB lineage: Bacteria > Verrucomicrobiota > Lentisphaeria > Victivallales > CAZIVM01 > CAZIVM01. Next base: position 5,335 of record CAZIVM010000117.1, on the reverse strand, counting down.
GGCAAGTAAAGATAAATCACAATAGGCGCCATGGCAAAAATCGCAATTGCCAATGGGAAATAACGCCAATCCGAAATAAAAGTCATTGCTGGGATGGTCATAAAAGTCAAAGAAGAAAGCATGGTTGCGAAAATAGAAACGCCGTTCACCCACCAAGGGATACGTCCGCCGCCTTTGAAATAGTCTTTAGTATCTTTACCGCGTTTCATAAAGAAGAAGCCAAAAGGCAACATTAAACCTAAGTAGGTCAAGAAAATAATCCAGTTCAACGTACCGAAGCTACGAACAAGCTCAAAGTTTCCAATCTGAATATTCGTAGTGCGACAAGCAGGCATAATTTCACCCGCAGCAACAATCATTTGTTTCTCTAACATTCCAACAGCTGCACCACAAGTGGGATAAGGCATTGGATTTTTCAAGGAGATCCACTCATTTGTAACGGTGTTTAACGCCATCACATTACGGTTCCATTGATAACTATCCACTTGCCATTCACTATATTTCGCCTTGAAATCTTCAGGAGACATGTTCATATTATCTTGACAACGTTGGTTCCAAATTTCGAGATTAAAACCGCCAAAGAAAAGAATCACTTCACAACCTGAGGGATAAGCGATTGCACCAATGGTTGAAAGCGGTGAATCATTTAAAGTAATATCGTTAATACGGGTCCATTGTCCTGAAATTTCACCTTGTTTAATGGTGGGTTCAAATTTCCATGCATCGTTCAACGCCGTGTTCGCAGGAGACTGAGCATCCATTCCCCCTACAACAAAAAGTGCCAATTTCTTTTGATCCGCTTGTTGAACACATCCTGCGGGCTGTTGACGATTCACATCACCAGGGATTCCATCAAGCTCTACCCATTTCATCTCTTTTGCTTTTAAGTTCAATGCATACAATTTATTTTTTTCATAAACATAAGCAATATTGGCAATCACACCTCCGCACGACATCGAAGTGGGGATGGGGAAATCAGGCATTTTCACAAAAGTAATTGGGGAATCTTTGGTGGGAGGAGTCATTAAATAAACCGCAGAGGTTATAGCTTGTGTATTTTGATCATATCCCCCAATACAAAGCAAACCTTTATCCGTTGCAAGTGTTAAACCATCCGAAACAGGGAAAGGATAAACCACATCTTCCCAAAGACGTGCAGAAACTTGCGCGCTATCCGATTTAATCAAAGATAAAGAAGAAACTTTATCCGAATAGATTTTTTTACCTTCTACAAATTTAGATCCCCCAATGATGAAAAAAGCATCTCCTTGAGGCGTTTTCAAAACACCTGAAAAAGGACGCGCCACCGCTTCAAATGCAACGTCTGAAAGTTTAACCCATTCTTCATATTGAATTTTAGGGAGAGGGGTTACAAGTGTAGAATCTTGAGCAACACTCTCTTGTGTTGTCATGAAACCGACACATAAAATGAGTGTAAACAATGCCGAAATGAAAGTTTTTTTCATAAAAATCCTTTGTTAATGAAGTGAATAATTATTAAAAGTTTTGAGATAATTGTTCAGGGGCGTAATAAAAATGTTTAGTCTCCAACGCTTCCACAAAGTCTGCAGGGACTTCGAGTTTGCCCATCCCTGTTCCTAACTGAATGGAGGGTTGATTGGTGCCATGGAAATCGCTACCCCCAGAGGGGATTAACTTATAGCGTTCCGCGAACTCAGCAACCATTTTCTGTTGTTGTTCGGAAAAGACACTACAATGAGTTTCAACGCCATCTAAGTTGAGCTCTGTAAGGGCATCTAACATCGTGCGCACGTATACGCGCTCGTTCTTACGTTTATATACAGGGTGTGCCCAGATGGCAACACCACCGGCATTGTGAATCATATCAATACACGTTTTGGGCGAAGGAAGTTCACGAGCCACATAGCCTGGCATCCCACGACGCAAACAGTATTCAAAGACATCTGGAATCGTATCAAAATAACCTTTTTCAACTAAAAGACGTGCCACGAGGGGGCGTCCGATACTGCCGCCATCCGAACACGCTTCAATCTCTTCAATCGTAATATCAAAGCGAAGATTGTTCAAACGACGCACCATTTCGCTATTTCGATGATTGCGTTTTTCGTTCACTTCTGCCAAAAATTGAATAAGTTCTGTATTTTTATAATCAACAAAAAGCCCAACAATATGAATTTCATTTGAGCCTGTTGGCCAGCGTGCTGAGAGTTCAACGCCTGGAATTGCACGAATATCTTTTTGTTCTGCAGCAGCTAAGAATTCAGGAATACCATGTAATGTATCATGATCGGTAAGTGCAACGGCCGCAAGATTGAGCGCGCAAGCACGCTCCACAATTTCTGTGGGAGTGCATGTGCCATCTGAGGCGGTTGAATGGGTATGGAGATCAATGGTGTATTGCATAATTATTATTGTTGATTATTCACTATTTTCTTTAATTAACTTAGTAATATATCACCCCTAGCCATAAAATTCAATCTTAAACCATTCAATAAACAAAAAAAATAATGATTATTTTGAAGATTTAACACAATTCTAACATAAAACACATGCTCTTCGCTGGAAACTTTATAAAATAGGATTATATTAGTAGTATAATATTTTCAAATTTACGTTAATCATGCTGGAGAAATTATGAGTTTTTCAACCTTCAAAAAAATTGCTCACTCTCTCTTTACACTTATTGTTATTGTAGGGATTGGTTATGGATCGTATGTTGGCATTCAATTTGTCAAACACATGAATCAAAAAAAAGCTAAAGTTTCAGAAGAAAACGCGATCCCTGTTCATACGAATAAAGTGATGCGTCGAGACATGGAGTCACGCCTAAACATCAAGGCGAATGTTGGACCCAATGAAAGTGTAGAGATCAAACCGAAAATTACAGGACGCATCACGCAATTAAGTAAAATAGATGGAACACCCACCAGTTACTGTACCGAGGTTGAAGCCCATGAAGTGATCGCACTTTTAGATCAAGATGAACTCAAAAGTAAAGTCGCAACAGCCAAAGCCGCCTATGAAAATATGCTTGCCGCCTATGACGTCTCACAAGAAAACCTTCGCGAGTCCGAGCGTGAACTCAAACGCCAACAACGTTTGCTGGAGTCGCATGCAGGGACAGCCAAATCCGTTGAAACAGCACAAAGTACGCTGATTCGATCCAAAGCGCTCGCTCAACAAGCCATGGCAAACCGCGACCAAGCTAAAGCCTCTCTTGATCAAGCGCAAATCAATTTGGATGAAACTTATATTCGCGCCCCATTTAAAGGGATTATTTCTGAAAAATATGTAGGAACAGGCGCGATGGTCACCACATCAACGCCTATATTTAAAATTATTGACATGTACAAAGTCAAGTCCAAGATGCAAATTCCTCAAAATTATCTTAAAAATATTTTCCCGAAAAAAACAAAAGTAAGACTCTCCTCCGAACTCTGGGATCAACCCGTTGAATCTGTTGTGAATCGTATCTATCCTGCCATCGATGAATCGACAAGAACAGCGACCGTTGAAGTATTAACCCCCAATTCGCTTGTCGATAGCGAATCTCGCACATGGAAATTTCGTCCCGGAACATATATTATGGGATCGATTTTGCTCAATAAGAAAGAAAATGTTGTTGCCCTACCTGTTGATATTTTACTTCGCGAAAATGATTATTATGTATTTGTGGTTGAAGGGGATAAGGTTCGTCAACAATTTGTTAAACTCGGAATCCGTGACGGAGATTATATTGAGATTACGGAAGGACTCAAAGGGAATGAAGAAATTGTGGTTATGGGGCAAAACAGACTCCATTCCGGGTGTTCAATTCGTAAAGTAAACCCTGAGGTGACTCAATGAGATTGCCCGAATTCGGCGTACGTCGTCCGACCGCTACGTTGATGATTTTTGTTTTAGTTTTGATTTTAGGCGCGGTTTCGTATTTTCAACTCCCTATCGATCTCTTTCCAGAATTGGAACTCCCTGCTGTAACCGTCGTGACAACATGGGATGGCGCAAGTGCGGATGATGTTGAAACGAAAGTCACGCGTATCATCGAAAAGCAATTAGCCATTGTCAATAACCTCGACGAAATCACCAGTGAAACCTCTGAAGGGGTTTCGCGCATTACCTGCACATTTAACTGGGGAACATTGATTAGTGATGCTGCGAGCGATGTGCGCGACCGCCTTGAATTTGCCAAACGCACACTTCCTGATGATGTGGATCAACCTATTGTTTATAAATTTAATTCATCTTCAATGCCTATTCTTCACTTTGGAATTAGCGCCAAAGAGAGTTGGGAAAAGCTCTATGAGATTATTGACAATGATGTAGCGCGTCCACTTCAACGGATTAATGGCGTGGGTTCTGTTCAGCTCATGGGAGGAGTTAAGCGTCAAATCAAAATCATTCTCAAACGCGACCAAATTTCAGGATTCGACATTTCTTTAGCGCAGTTGGAAGAGTATCTCGCAGCAGAAAATTTAACCCTTCCTGCAGGGACACTTAAAATCGGAACCGTCGAATATACTTTACGCGTCCCGGGAGAATATACCCATCCAGATCAAATTAAAGAGATCCCTCTCTTTGTTAAAAATGGAGCCTTGGTTAAAATTAAAGATGTTGCGGAAGTCAAGGATGATTTTGAAGAGATTGTACAAATCGTCGAAACCGAGAAAAACAAGGGAATGATGATGATGGTGCAAAAACGCTCTGGCGCAAACACTGTTGCCGTGGCGCAAGCGGTTCTTGAAGAACTTGAAAATATTAAAGCGCACATCCCCCGCGATATTAAAATCACCGTCATGACCGATACTAGCGACTTTATTATCACCTCTGTTCAAAACGTAACAAGCACCTTATTGTGGGGCGGACTCTTCGTTATTATTATTGCATTTCTTTTTCTTCGTAGTTTTCGTACTTCGTTTATCATTGCCATCACCATTCCATTTTCTTTAATTATTACGTTTGTATTTATCTATTTTATGGGATGGAGTATCAACCTTGTAAGTATGGCAGCACTCTCTATTGCCATTGGAATGGTGGTTGATAATGCGGTGGTTGTACTTGAAAACATCTCATCGCATATCGAACGTGGTGTGAAAGTATCTGAAGCGGCAATATTTGGAGCCAGTGAAATGGCGTCAGCGATTTTAGCGAGTACTTTGACCTCTGTTGCTGTCTTTATCCCTTTAATTTTCTTACATGGCGTTGAAGGGATTATGTTTAAGGAGTTAGCGGGAATTGTTTCTGTGACACTTCTTGCAAGTTTATTTTGTTCACTGCTTTTAACCCCCATGATTGGAAATAAAATTTTATTATCTCAAAAACAAATTGAAGCTTCAATGTATGGACTTCATGGGTG
>CAZIVM010000116.1:0-7155 GCA_964542845.1 uncultured Victivallales bacterium | reverse complement strand
GATTTTGGTTACTCAAAAGGAGTCGGTTATACTCAATAATCATTGCATCGGGTGCGTTTAAAACGTTTTGCAAATTGAATACAGTGAGTTGCGCACAGTAGATTTGACCCACAAGGTATTGGTAGAATGCCATCGAGGCAGGAGCGGATGGATTGTTCTCGAAAGAGATTTTATCTGGGGAGAAATTAAAGAAGGGTTGAATTTCTCCAGCTTCAATCAATAACATTTGATTTAATCGCGATTTTAATTCAGCATTTGTATAGAGAGAGGACACTTCCTTTTCATTGTGTTGAATTGCCATCACTTCACCATTTGCGGGATGCCACCATTTTTGGATAGGCGTATATTTGGCATAGCTTGGATTTGTTGCCGTGTGCCTTAACCAATCATTTCGGCTGAAATTATTTATGTGATATCGGCGAAAGCGCGCTTGAGGATAAATCGCATTATCGCCTTTGATTTTTTTGACAAAAAATTCTTGTTCATCATTCAGCAAATTAAACTGTGCATATTTATGGAAAAATTGTTCTATTTCACGTTTATCAAAAGGATCAAGCGGTAAAGTAGATATAATTCGCGATAATTGAGGATTTTGTAAGGCACGATAATATTTTTTCTCTTGCAACATCGTTAAGGCTTCAAACATCATCGGTTGACGTGTCGCCTGTTCATAGATGTTAAAAATATCTTTTAATATGAGTGCAGATGGGGCAGTAGATTTTTCTAAAAATGTTTTTAGTTTTTGAACTTCTTCAACTTTCAATGAGAATTGTTCGTAGTTTTGAATAATCGACAAACAAATAATCGCTTGATTTTTTTCAGATATCGTATAGAAAATGGAGGGTTGATAGTAGATGCTCAAAAAGAGGTCAACTAAATCGCTAGGTTTGAGCGTTTCGGGGGCGATATGATGGCTTATAATCGCAGATTTGCGTTGCGTTGAAATACGGATTTTATCTTTAAACATTCCGTTGATGGTATAAGGGTGGTACATCGCATCTAAACTTTTAGGTGCTGAGAATCCTTTAAATCTATCAATATATTTTAAGAAAAAGTTTAAAGGGGTGTCATCCGTATTTACATACCATTTTTTGAGTTGTGTATAAACTTTTTTATCGTTTGCAGATAAGAGGTCAGGATCAATAAAATCAAGCGATCCATTTTTTAACTTTTCGTTTACAGAAAAAGAGCTCTTTTGAATTTGGTGTAAGAGTTGATAATAAAGTAACAAATTAATCGCTTTTTCTATAGAGGCTTTGGGCGCAACAGGCGAGGGAATCACTCTAAACGGAGGGTGTTGAATTTGAACAGCGTGGAAAATTTCATCTGATTTTTCTGCTGGTTTAATGAGATGCTGATCCGTTTTTTTGTTTGAATCATCATTTTTAGAAGATGTTCTTTCTGTGTCATCATTGGAGGCGACGTTATTCTCGATATCTTTATTTGAACTTTTCTCATCATCTAATTCGTTAAGAATATCGGGGTTAAACCCTTCGACTAAGCCACGTTGACGTAATTGAATTGCTTGATTAATCTCATTATATAAGTGATGCTCTTTGGGAATGTGTTGAAAAAAGTTTTCTAAATTTGAAATGACTTCTTGTTGGGTTTGGGTATGAAATTGGGATCGAAGTTCAATATAATAGGTGTCAAATTCATCAAGTTTTTTCTCAGGCGAAAGATAGAGAAAAATGATGAAACCGGCTAAGGCACCTATCACACTGTATACGACAACAATAAACGAAACAATTTTGATTAACCAGTTTCGACGTAATTTTTGACGATACTTTTCGGGTGTTGGTCCTTTATTATGAACATGATTAATCGGCAAACTCTCTATCTCTTCATGAATTTCATCCCATGAATCATAACGCATTTGTGGATCTTTTTCTAAAAGACGACGAACAAATTCCCAAAAATTTTCGCTGATCCCATATTCTGTTAAAGGAATTGCGGTTTCTGTAACATGATAATTTGCCGCAATTTGTGGGTTATCATCAGGAAATGGCGGTTCACCAGCAAGCATGTGATACAATGTCGCTCCAAAAGAGTACATGTCGGTTCGAGTATTGATTTGCGATATTTCTCCTGAAACAATTTCGGGTGGCGCATAAAGCGGCGTTGTCATGACTTCGTGTTCGTTGCCATCATCGTATGCCGAACGTGCTAATCCCAAATCAGAGAGTTTTACAAACGTTACTTCATCATTGATAAGGTTTTCTGGTTTTAAATCACCATGTGAAATCTTTTGTGTGTTAAATGCGTACGCTAAGGCACTACTAATTTTGACTGCGATTTTTTTAGTTTCTTCTTCTGTAAGACGTCCCTTTTGTTCGAGTGTACTTTGGAATGTTTCCCCTCGAATAAGTTCCATCACAAAATAACAAACATTGAATTGTTCGTCCACGCCTGCATCAATGGCTTGTACAATATTCGGGTGTGACAGACATGCCGCCGCGCGCGCTTCTCTGAAAAATTGATTAACGAAGTCGGTATCTCTTGCTAATTTATTATTCAAAATTTTGAGCGCAACATCGCGATTTAGGTTAATTTGCATCGCGCGATAAACCGCTCCCATACCGCCCATGCCAATAAGTTCTTTAATAATATAGCCACCAATTTGCGTCCCGCGTTCAAAACTTGTTCGCGGGTCTTGTGTATGACACTGTGGACAAAAGGTTACCCCCTCATTACTAATAATGAGGTTGACCACATGTTGACATTGGTGACAAATTACTTGCATAGTGTTATTGAATATTAGGTGTGAATGGTGTGTTTAAGTTATCTTGGAATGCAGCCGCAGCTTTGAATACGTTTTGTGTTTTTTCTGCTGAGCCAATAAATTGAACCCCGACAGGGAAATGATCGCTCATTCCGGCTGGAACCGATAATCCACAACCTCCATAAAGGTTAATCGCTCCGGTGAAAATATCGGCTAAATAGAGTTTAATTGGATCTATCGTTCCTGTATCTCCGACTTTGTGAGGTTGAACAGGGGATACGGGGGCTAAAAGACAGTCACATTGAGCGAGTGCCTTATCAAAATCGTTGCGGATTAAGGTGCGGACTTTTTGTGCTTTGAGATAGTAAGCATCATAGTAACCGCTACTTAAAACATAAGTTCCTAAGAGAATACGACGTTTCACTTCAGCACCGAATCCTTGGTCTCTAGAGTCTCCATACATAGCGATAAGATCTTTACTTTCACTACGTTTTCCGTAACGAATCCCATCGAATCTTGCTAAGTTTGCGCTCGCTTCAGCTGTTGCTAAAATGTAATAGACTGGAACCGCGTATTGTGCGGTCGGGATTGAAACTTCAATGATTTCCGCACCTAAATTTTTGAGTCGATCAATGGTCTCTTCGAGTACTTTTCGAATGCCGGGTTCAATTCCTTCGTTTTCAAAATATTCTTTGGGGAGTCCAATTGTAAATCCTTTTAAGTCCGCATTCAGTGTTAATGTATCAACGGTATTTTTGACAGGAAGCGTTGTTGCATCATGATCGCAAGGACCAGAAATAATATTGTATAATGTTGCACAGTCGCGAACAGAGTGTGCCATTGGTCCAATTTGATCCAATGATGAGGCAAACGCAACCAGTCCGTAGCGTGATACGGTTCCATACGCAGGTTTGAACCCTGTAATGCCACAGAACCCTGCAGGCTGACGAATCGATCCCCCTGTATCTGATCCAAGCACGCAGGGAAGCATATCTGCTGAAACAGCTGTGGCGGATCCTCCAGAAGATCCCCCTGGGACATATTCTGTATTCCATGGGTTTTTAGCTCCGCCAAATGCGCTGTTTTGACAGGTTGAACCCATCGCGAACTCATCCATATTGAGACGTCCCACACAAATAAATCCTTGCGCTTTCAGTTTCGCAATGACCGCGGCATCGTAACACGCTTGGAAGTTTTCTAAAAATTTTGATGCACATGAACATTTTTCGTCTTGCACCGAAATATTATCTTTGATCCCAATGGGAATTCCATCCCACTCACTTAAGGCTTCGCCTTTTGCACGACGTGCATCTGAGTCGGCCGCTTCTTGGATGACCTTAGCGTTGTTCACGCTTAAAAAAGCGCGAAGTTCAGGATTTAATTTTTCAATGCGATTAAGATATTTTTGACACAATTCAACGGCCGTTGTTTCGCCATTTTTTAATTGTGTTGCGATATGATGAAGTTGATTGAGATGTGTCATTATGCCATTCCTTCGCCCGGTAAAACTGCGGGCACTTTAATGAGTTCGTCTTCGATGATAGCAGGGGCTTGTGCAAGGAGGCGTTCTTGAAGTTGACTATTTTTCAATATATCCTCGCGTTCAACATTCGTGAGCCCCGCAACATTGGCGGTGGGTTCTATATTTTCAACATCAACTTGATTAAGGATGCTGATAAAATCGAGAATTTTGGAAATATCTTTTTCCATTGTTGCAACTTCAGCTTCGGAAAGATTAAGCCTTGCAAGTTGAGCCACTTTGGCGATATTAGTGTTGGAACTACTCATGTGGTTGACTCCATGGAGGGGTTACAGTGGGTGTATGATTATTATTTTCGATATGAATTGAATCTGTAAGGGGTTCGCTGGGCTTTAATGCCTGATACATTTGCAAATATTCTTCAAATTTTTGCCAGTATTTTTGCGTTGTTTTGGATTTCCCAGTAATTTTTTTAACCATCGTTTCGTATCGGGGTATATTTTGTGGATATTTACGCATCAAATAGTAGAAACGATCAAAAAAGATGTCCAAAATAGAATAGGTGATATTCGATGCGGGAGAATTTTCGGATGTATAGAGTAACGCATCTCCTAATAATCCTTTTGAGAAATAGTAGGTGAAACGCAATACCCGTGAATCTAAAGAGGGGAGGGCTTGTTCATAGATATGAATCATTTCTTTGTCTGAAATCTTATCTAACGCTATGCGGGTGAGGTTTTTAGCTTTATCGATAGCGATTAAATCGTTATTACTTGTGCCACGAATGCGATAGGTTTCATTGTTATATTGAAATGTTGCGTTTGAGAGCATGGAGGGTTTTGCTAATACTTCGCTCATGCGATAATGCGTTTGTGTGACTCTCTCAAAAAATTTGATTTCATTATCCTCAAATTGTTGAAAATGAATGGGGCTATGATCTAAGAATCCCGCATTAATTCCAGGCGGTCCAAAACGCAAATTCATAAAGTAGTAAAAAATAGTAAGAATGCGCACGTCGTTCTTGTAGGTAAGACTATTGATTACGATTTGACTTTTTAAGCTATCAAGTTCAAGTTCTAATGCACTGATTTTCAATGTGTTATTATTAAATTGTTCTTGGTAGTAGTTGTTGGGTTCACTGTCGGGTTCTTTCGTTGTAACCAAAAGTTTTGCCCCTAAGAGTTTATTTTCTTCTGAAAGTTTGACGAGTTGTTCCTTCATCAATGCATTGGCGGATTGCAGGTTGATATTTTTACGGTTTTCAAGCTCAATATTATGTTTTTCGACTAAAAGCAAAATCATGTCTTTTAAATCGACAGGTGCATTAATTTCTTTGATTTCGCGTAAAAGAGATTCGGATTGTTCTTGCACATAACTTGTTGTGACTGAAGGTTCTGTTATTCTTTCTTTGAAAATGAGAATCTTTTTGCGTAATGCAAGTTCTGTCGAAGGAGTTTCATGACCGCGAATTAAGTTTTTATTTTGCAACCATAAGAAACCAATGGTTGTGAACATGATCATCATTACAAATACAAATATCGCCCAAAATGCGGGATGGGTTTGCCACGTTTTTTTCAAGGTTCCGATTGGAATATATGGATTAAGCTCATTGTGTTGTTGCTGGATTTCCCCTCGATGCTTTTTGACTTCAATCTGACGCTCATAGTCTAATCGACGCACCGAAATGGTATGAATCGATGGGATTAAATCACTGCTGGGAGCTGTTTTTTGACGAATCCTACAAATGTGTTCAAGTAACTCTTCCATATTCAAAAAACGATCTTCGCGATACTTTGCCATCATTTTACGGACAAGTCCTGATACTTGTGCAGGAATAAGACGATTCACTTTGCTTAATGCAATCGCTTCTTTTTGAATATGGTCGCGGGCCAACTCGTTGATGTCGTCTGATTTAAATGGAAGTACGCCCGATAACATTTGATAAAGCATAATGCCCATACTGTAAATGTCAGAACGTGTGTCAAGCTTTTCCCCATAAAATTGTTCGGGGCTCATATAGGCTGGACTTCCAGAAATCTCCATTCCTTCTTTCCAGTCATCTGGACGCATCGCTAATCCTAAGTCTGTGATTTTAACAATGCCCCCATCGGTGATGATAATATTTTCTGGTTTAATATCGCGATGAATAATTTTGGCTTCGGTCCATGCATAATGTAGGCCTTCTGCAATTTGTTGAATGATGTGCAACGCTTCATCGGTTTGAATGATTTTATCGCGTGCCAAACGTTCTTTAAGTGAAAGCCCTGTAATATAATTCATGGCCATAAATACATGACCAGCCGCTTCTCCGATGGCATACGATTGGACGAGGTTTAAGTGGTTGAGGTTGGCCGCTACGCGTGCTTCTCTTAAAAAATCACTCAACCCTTTTTGATTGCAAAATTCGCTGTTAAGCACTTTGAGTGCGACGGTTCTACTCAATGAGAGTTGAGTCGCTTTATATACTTTGCCGATACTTCCTGCGCCTAAAAGAGAGTCGATAACAAAATCGTCTATGACGGAACCTTTGGCTAAGTTTGTTGGGAGGACGAATGGTCGTTTACAACTTTGGCAAAGTACCCGACTTCCTGGAATAACATCATTACCAAATGTGTTGATGAAGTTACAAAACTGGCATTGATAACGTGTTTCCATAAGATATTTAAATTCCTGAGAGGTTGTTTTTACATAATTCTTTATTTAATATAGTGCGCTATTTGAAAATTTCAAGTTTTATTATAATTTTTTCTCGCTTATTTTTGAGTATGGTGAGATTTTTTTGAACAGATTTTAAGAAAGTGTCGTTATTTTAAATTTTTTAGACTTCGCTTTTTGAATTTTGTCATAAAATGAATGATCTTTTTTAACGCCATTTTACGATGAATTATTTGGTTAAATAGTGTGTCAAAATGTCTCAGTTTTTTAAAGATTTGAGAACTTACGAAATAAGAGT
>CAZIVM010000115.1:0-7282 GCA_964542845.1 uncultured Victivallales bacterium | reverse complement strand
GGCTACTCGTTTATCTGCATTATTTGTCTTCATGTTCGCTTTTTCAGTTTTTGCAACGCTTGATATTCCCAAAACGGTTACACCCGAACTTCCCGAAAAACCTTTTCGTATTGTTGGCGGGGATTTATTTAAAATACTTTCTAATTCTACCTTAAAGAAAAATATTAATATTAAGTTTGTTCAAGGTGCCGTTGATTTCGGATTCGGCACAGACTCTGATGTAAAGTTCGCTGATACTGTTGTTGAAAAAATGAAAACCATGGAAATGGATTCTGCAAAATTGAGCGATTTTGTTTTTGTCGAATATTTGCGTAACGGCGAATTCAAAAAAGTGGTCTTAATTTACACCCCTTATGAGCCTGAAAAATGTATTGAATTAACCAAACAACTTAATGTTTTTGCTAACTCAACACAATTTACTTCAATTGTTGTTGAAAAAAGCAAAGGGGTTCGTATCGGGAGTTCGGTTAACGCGCCTGTCGTTTTTCAATATAAACCCGGCATTTTAGTTTATGCGACTAACATGACTGATGCCAAAGATTTCTTACAAACCCCTAAAGTTGATTCTTCAAATATTATGGTACAAGCCCTCCCAAAAAAGAATGTCGAACACATGATGTTATGGGGCGCCCTTGCTGGAAAATCTATCAATTTGGATAAAAATGATATTCTTTATGGCGCAATCTCGGATAAAAATGATACGGTTTTGATTCAAACAGTTATTCAATATGGTAATGAAAAAAATGCGGAAGAATCCTACAATATGATTAAAGCGCAAACGGATATGTTGATTCCGATTTTCTCTATGTCTCATCCTGATTTAGGAGAACTTCTTAAGAAAAGTTTTTATCTTAACCGTTTTAAGAAAAATATTGTGCGTGTCGAAATGAGTATTACATCTGAATTACTTGAAAAATTTATTCAAGCGCAGTCGCTGAGTGTAATGTCAGACGATTCAATGGATGATGACGACGATGATGATGATCAAGATGATGATGACGACGATAAAGATGTAGATTTTGAAGAATTATAATTCAAAAATAATAGGTTGCACTCATGAAAGAGCCATTATTTTTTACATCCAATGAAAGAGTCGCGTACCAAATCTCACGCAAAGAGATTTGGTCTACCCTCATTCTCTCCGTGATCTCAACATTTCTTTTTGTTGAATCGCAATGGTTAACCTCGATTGTTTTTGGTTGTATATTTGGACTTCTTATTTTGGTGAGTATCCCTTTTTCTCCCAAAAGTTTTTGTTCTCAAAAATTCCTCTTGCCGACGCTTTTTGCAGTTATTTCATGTGCTGCAATGGTCTTGCACTGGGATTTATATCCTTATATGATCGGTGTGGTTTTTTTAAGTGTAATTGTACTCCGACTCCGCGCTATTGTGCCTCCCACCGATTCTTTGCGTTACAGTGTAGCCCGTATTTTATTGTCGGTCATTACGGTGCCCGTTGAGTGGATATTTGCGTTTGCAGCGATTTTTAATCCTATTGATTCTTCAAACAATCATAATCAAACCAAACGTTTCCCTCCTGTTTTGGTTTGGGGGATTCCTTTGTTATTGGGTTTTTTGTTCTTATACATTTTTTCGTTTGTAAATCCGTGGCTCAATGAGTTTAAATTATATTTACTTGAACTCTTAAAAAATGTGAATATTAAGAAAGACATTTTGACTTGTATTTTTTTTGTGTTGTTTTATAGCGCAATGCGCTTGACACTGGTTCGCCGTGCGCAACCTTTCTTTTCAGATGCGCCAGCGCCAAAGTTTCTTCAAAACGTGCCAAAGAGTGATATGGTTGCCCCGATGTTTTTTAACGGACTCATTTTGTTTAACCTTATTTTTCTCTTTCAAAATTTTACCGACATTTATTATTTTTGTATGGGGAGTCGCCCTTTTAACCTTTACTTGTCGCAATACTCTTATTACGGTATATATTCATTAACAACAGCCGTTTTCTTGGCTGCCATTTTCACAATCATTGCATTTACACAACGTGACGATACTGCAATATGGAAAAAAATTCAACTTTTTGTTTATTTATGGTTAGGACAATCTTTTGTTTTGGTTCTCTCTTGCGGAGATCGTCTATATCGATACATTGACTATTTCGGATACACGCCCTCGCGTTTATTTGGATATGCCTTTTTAGTTTTGGTTTCGATTGGACTTATAACAATTATTGCTTTTGTGATTCGCAAAACTACAATTTCGCATTTGTTACGTCTTAACCTCACGATTCTTTTATTTTGGAGTGTGATTATATCCTTATTTTCATTGCAAGGTTTTTGCGATAAACAAAATTATAAACGTCATTTCGAAACAGAAAGAACTTCCCCCATCGCCTCATTTAATGCTGAAGACTTTTATACGCCACGTGTCATTTGGGATATTATTCGTAAACAACCCGAAGTCCTAACCCCTTATGATATTGAGTTGTATGCAAAACGCATGGGCAATTATAGTAACCCCGAAGGACTTTATCTGTATTATGAAATTGAAAGAGATTCAGAAATCATACAAAAAATTATAAAGCTGAACGAAGCTCGGAATGCGCCTGTGGTTCATTCTGTGCTTTCACACCGAACAAAAAAGAAATCTCAATCTGAAATTTTACCCCTTCCCAAAGCAGATTCATCGTTAACACAAGATAGTTATATAGATAGTTCTTTGCAAAATCAAACACAGGAGTTAAAAAAATGAAAACACTTAAAACCGTTGAAAATCAAAGTATTCAAGATATCTACAGTGGTGCTGTCGGTAAACTCTGGGAACTCGTCATGGGCGAACAAATTCATATTGGAGGATTTAATTCAAGTTGCAACTTATTAAGTGCATCGGGGATTCAGCCGGGTATGAAAGGTGTGGATCTTTGTTGCTGTTCTGGTGCTGGGATGCGTTTTTTGTTTAAAATTGCGAATGTGGCAGAGATGACAGGTGTTGATTTTACCCAAGCGCAACTTGATTTAGGAAAAACGCGTATGGCTGAATTGGGGTTAACTGAGCGTACTCACTTTATACATGCTCCCGCAACGGAAACAACGCTTCCCGACAATACATTTGATTTTGTTTGGGGCGAAGATGCTTGGGTCTATGTTGACCACAAACCCGAATTGATTAAAGAAGCGGCTCGCATTGTGAAGCCCGGGGGGATTGTGGCATTTACGGATTGGTGTGAAGGGGATAATATGAGTGATGAAGAAGCGGATCGTTTCTTAGGATTCATGCAATTTCCCACCATGGCATCGCAATCCGACTATGAAAAAATGATTGCGGATGCGGGGCTCGAACTTGTGGAGTCGACTCGTACCGATCTATTTGCACCTTGTGTTGACTTCTATATTCAAATGTTGACTCTTCAACACACTTTTGATGCACTTCGCATTATTAACTTTGATCAAAATATGATGGCAGCATTGAGTGAAGAAATGGTGAATACGCAAAATTTAGCCCGTGCTCAAAAAGTAGTTCAATGTCGTTTTATCGCACGCAAAAAAGCATAATTTTGTAGATGAAACTCCTCTTGCTTTCGCAAGCGATTCCACGCATTGTGTTGGATTTCTTTCCAGAGATACAGTGCGTGGATTCTCATTTTGATATTGATTATACGGCAAATGCTGGCATTTGCGACACCGTGAGTTATGTCGACGCAATGTTGTCAACACAACGCGTAGATGTCGTTGTCGTAACCACGGAATGTGATCAAATGCGCCGAGCTGCGGACTTGTGGCAAATGCGTTATGGCAAATCACGCATATTCTTATGGAATATCCCGACGGTTACGCGTCAAAGCTTAATGCAAAAAATGTATGCTGAGGAGTTACAACGTTGGGGGCGTTGGCTTCAAAATTTATCCCCGATGGGGACGCCACAACTCCGTGAAACATTTTCTATGCAAAAGGGTGTTCAAAAAGACGTTCAAAAATTAAAACCGTTGGCATTGGTGGGGTCGCCTTGGTTGAAGAATCAAGAACAACTCTATCATTGGTTTGAATCGCGTGGCTTTGAAATCGTGTTAGATTGGTCCGAAAATGCGGAGGCGCGCACGGATATTGGTTCGATGCAATTCCTTGATATAGAAGCAATAGCATCTCATTTTGTGGAACACTATTTTTCACCATTTCAAAAACCGAATAGCGCGTTTTATGAATCATTTTTATCTCAGGTTAAGTTGCATCAATGTCAAGGAATCATTGTTTTGCGAACGGCTTGGTGTGATCAATGGCGTGGCGTGTTTGCGCGGATGCAAGAACTTTCAGATGTTCCGGTGATGGAATGGATTATGGATTCGAACGAATCTCTAAATGAGAATAGCAGGATTTTGACCCGACTCGAAGCTTTCTTAGAATTTTTGAATTAAAGTGTATGTAAGATGAATGAATATAAAGTTGATTTAAACACATTGGATGCGTATTATCGTGAGTGGCAGAGACAAGGTGTTGTCCCTGAAGATATTAGTTGTGCGATTGGCGACTTTTGTCGGGCAGGGGATCAACGCCTTTCATCGCTTGAATACCATCCCTCCATAGGCAGTTTGTACTTATGGTACATGCTAATGAGTGAGGAAGATCGACTCCATCAAGCACGCAAAGAGGGTCATTTAATCGTCGGTGCCATGAAAGATTTAGGGACAATTCCCGTGTTAATGGGTGCTTTTGAACGTGTTACTACATTTTATCCTGATGGCGCATGGTGGTTGCCTTGTTTTAAGCAACGCAATGATCAACTTTTAGAAATTGCGTCGGACTTAGGGATTGGGGATGGCATGTGCCCTGTTCGGAGTTTACTGGGAGCGTTTGAAACTAAAAATCACTTTCCTATTCCTGACTTATTATTTTCAAGTGTTGGGGCAATATGCGACGATTTTTCGGCAGTGGTTCAACGCTTGCATGAACGAGGGCATCTTGTTCATTTCTGGGAAATTCCACATTATCGCGCCCCCGAAGCAGATGAACTTTATTATACAACACCAACAGGTGTTAAAATTTTAAGAAGTCATATCGATTGGGTCGCGGATGAATTTCGATTGATTGCCCAAGCCGTGACCGAAAAAACAGGCCAATCTTTAACCGAAGATGCTTTGCGCAATGCGATAACTCAAGCCAATGAAGTGCGCGCCTTAATTCATACGCTACGCGAAGGGGTTTATGGTGCAGAATATCCGTTATTTCCTGCGCTTGAAATGATGGTGATGGAGATGTTTGCACTTCATTTTTGTTCCGACAGATCAATGTGTAAAAAAATGTTGCAAACTATGGTTGATGAACTTCAACAATCACAGTTATCTTCTCACGCTCCGTCCGAAAACCCCCGAGTGCCACTTTTCTGGGTAAATCCCACCGCGGACCTCTTTGCAATGAACCTTTTAGAACAATGTGGTGCGCGTTTAGCGGGTGCCGACTTTATGTTTACCCATGCGCTTGATATGATTCCATGCGATTTACCCCCGTTTGAGGCGCTCGCTGTGACGGCGCTTTCAGATACGATGACCGCCCCACTTGAAGCACGGGCACAACGAATTCTCAAAGATGTCAAACATTATGGGGCAAGGGGTGTGATTGTGTCGCGTATTCCTGGGGCGAGTCATTGTGCTTTTGAATCGAACTACTTGCGAGAATATCTTGAAAAAGAGGGCGGTTTACCTGTTATTGAGCTTGAAATAGATAGTGTTTGTCAAGGGGCTATTGAGAGTTTGCGTACACGCATCGAAGCGCTTGTAGAACTTATTTAGAGCGTTTAATACGAAGATATTGCTCCAGGTCAGGGACTAATATCGCATTCTTAGGAAGAAAAGATGTATCTTTCTTGTGTTGGGAATAGAATTCAATTTTAACCTTTTGAGGCGAATCCATTGTGACCGTAAATTCTGCTCTAGGAATATAAGGTAGAGTGTCGGATGAGGTTGAATTTATTTTTTGAATACGAAATGTTTGGGGAAAAGTGATGGGGACTCGATAAAACCCTTGAATGAAAAGAGGATAACACCCAATTGCATTGTAATTCCATTTTTGAGTCTTAGAAAATCCGATAGGGTATTTTTCTTCTGCGATTAATATAGGAATTTGGTGAATCCCAGAATCTGCGATATGAAATATAATATCTATTTCTTTGGGTTCAATAACATCGTATTCGGGGATAAGATAAGTAAAGAAAAAGGCGCACCCTAAAATTCCACTGATCCAAAAAACTTTTTGTGACTGCATACGAGGGAGCATTGGTCGGAAAAAACACGCACGGATTTCGGGTCGCATAAAAAAACACAACGAAAGTGATGATATTATAATCGAGAGGAGGATAATGATGTTGAGTAGAACATAGAATCCACAGAAAAATTGAACAGGCATTTCGAAGTGTCTAAGAAAATAGATGAGAGAGGCATTGAGAACAATAAATCCTGCACTAACGCCAATCAATATGATAAAATTGATTCCAATACTGATTTTGCGCGCAACGTCACTACGGCGTAACAAAAAATAACCCAAGAAAAGAAATAGGATAAAAAAATCAAGATGAATGGTATTATAAAATAAGGCTTGAATCGTGCGAAATAAAGGTTCGATTCCTATAAAAATATAAATCCCTGCAAGGAGGTTGATACAGCGATCTTTCCCTACGCGATGAATGAGATAATTAAGCATAATGGTCTCCTTATAGGGGTTGACTGGAATCGGTTGAGATCAATGTCGAATCTGTGGATTCAAGCGCGATAGGGGTTGAGGAGGTGTCGGCTTGATTAAAGAGTCGATTGGATGCCGAATAACCAAAAAGTAAAATCCCGAGAATAATTCCCCATATCAGTGGCGGTTTTGATACAGCGATGGGGTTAGGGTTGTGAATAAAACATGCAATAATGTCAGAACGCAAAAAGAGTAAAATTCCAAAAAGTAAAATTACAGAGCTAATTGCAAGCGTGATGTTAAGTACAAAGGTGAGTTCATGAAACAAATGAGCGAACTCTTCAAAATAACATGTGAAATAACTTACAGCAATATTTAAAAGGATCAATCCTCCTGCCATCATAATCAGTAGTATAATATTGACAATTACAGCCCAGATACGCGCGGCTTCGTTTCTTCGCAATAAAAAATAACCGATAAAAGTGAAAGCCCCTAATAAATTGAGTTGCGTTGTTCCATCTAAGAAGTCGATAAAAATTCCTAGGAGTGCGTTTACGCCAAAGATAATATAGATACTGGCATAAAAATTGATACAACGATCGGATCCAAAACGTTTGATGATATAACTAAGCATGAGATCTCCTAACTCTTTAACGCATATA
>CAZIVM010000114.1:0-7315 GCA_964542845.1 uncultured Victivallales bacterium | reverse complement strand
AATATCTACTCAAAATAAATCGAATTCATCCTCTTACAAAAAATATATTATTGCATCATGAACCATTCTTATAGTGTGTGGGGTGAGTTATTTTTGGGGCATTGATGCGTTTGTAGATTATCAGAAAAAAGCATATTTATCAATCCTTGAAGAAATTGAAAATCAAAACCTTACTTTTAAAAGTAATTCAATACCGAATAGAGTCATTTCCGCAAGTACTGATCAAGAGGTGTTCAACACGTTTATTCATGAAATCAATCAACCTCAATATCAGAACCTTGACGTGTTTCAAAATAGAGTCACGTGTGATTCTCAATTTTTAAAAAAGGAAATTGAAGCAATTCCAACACAGTTAATGTTGCAATTAGATCAAGTCCTTGCGCTGAATTCGTTTGTTGTGGATACTGCGCAACATCAAACACAATTAGACTCCGTGATTTCTGCGCTTTATATGACGTCTTATGCACTATTAAACTTCTCCCATTACGATGCGTTTCAAAGCGATACTTCTCTTGCACTCAAACGAATTCAACAATTCGAAAATCTTAAAAATATCTCGCTTCAATTTCATGCCTATAATAATTATGGGATGGTAACGTCTATCGAAAATGTGCTGATAGAACGCGCTCTCAAACAAGATGATTATCACTGGACAGATTCACAATACCTCTATATTCTTTCGATTATTTCCAAGCAAGAAACTCAAATTCACACCAATCTTTATAACAACATCCTGAATTTATTTAAAACAGACTATGCCTATTTCACAGATTCTATACCGGATGCGATTTCCTTCAATAGATTCGAGCCAATTTCAGAATATCTTCCTATCATCTATCGCGTATTGCCACAAGGAATTTCGCAAGCCCTTTTTATATCGTCGATCACCCAAACTTATAAAATGTATTTGCAAACTTTGCAAATAATTCAAACACAATTTAACGCACAATCCAATCCACCATTCATTCACTACAATATAATGAATCTATATCTAATTCCGCACTATATCTTAATAACAGATATCACCCCTGTCTTACATAACCATTTCATTTTGATATATGAAACCCGTTATCTTCAATACTATTTGAGAGAGATATTAGATGAAAAAACAAATGATATTGCTAAGACGAACCCTTGGTGGAGAGAGATAAGACCCAATATGTGTAATGACGAAAAATCACGATTGATTCGTCAACATTCCCATGTAGAAACAATTAGCATTCCATAAACGCGTAATTCTAGTCCCCAAATATCATATATCTGACATCTTCCGCGAGGTATCTGAAGACCATATTAGGAATATTGCAAAAAAATGAGTGTAAATTGGTGCCGAAGGCGGGACTTGAACCCGCACGGAATTTCTTCCACCACGACCTGAACGTGGCGCGTCTGCCATTTCACCACTTCGGCTAGAAAAAGGTGTCATTTTGAACAAATAATGCTATAATATGTCTTCAAAAAAGAAAAAATCAAGTTTTTGATAAAAAAAATGCGTTTTTTTTTCAATTTCAGGTATACTTTTTAAAAAAAGCGTGTAAATTAATGAATGAATAAAATATCGTAAATAATAATAACAAAGTCCTCCTAACCCCTTAAAAAAGAAGAATTATGCATTTTCAATCTCTACAATCAACCGATTTCAACCCATGGGAAGAATACTATCTATCCATAATTGAACACGGATTAAATTCTGTTGTGAGAAAATACATGTTGCCTCTTTTTGAATGGTTTAGAGATGACCAAACCAGAAATGAAACCCATGGGAAACAAGAAATGGACCTGCAAACCCACTTCCCCGAATATTGTCAAAGGGCTCATCCAACGATTCAAATATCCCAGAATCGTGGCCGAAATCTTTGCGGGACGTGGTATCACCGCGGAAAATGTCGAATCCTTTATTGAGGCTCCCCTTTCCTCAATTAGCGATCCCTACATTATTCCGGGAATGAAAAAATCTGCCCAACGTTTGTGGCAGGCAATTGTCAATAAAGAACTGATCATCGTACATGGCGATTACGACACCGATGGCGTAACTGCGACAGCATTATTGGTCTCAGTATTGCGTCAAAACAATGCCGATGTCGTTACGTTTTTACCTCATCGATTCGAAGATGGATATGGGTTCACGCCTGAATCTGTTCAAAAATCAATGGAAGCCTTTGAGAAAAAACCCAGTGTTTTGGTTACCGTAGACTGCGGTATCACTTCGTGGGAAGCGGTGGATACAGCCAATGAACTTGGAATTGATACCATTATTACAGATCACCACGAACCCAGTGAAAAAATCCCTAATGCGTTTGCTTTATTAAATCCTAAAGTTTATCCTGAATTAGCTGAACTCCATCCGCTTTCAGGTGTCGGTATGGCATTTAAGCTGGCACATGCGTTTATCAAATGCGGTCGACAAGAAAAGTTTGGCGGATTCACAACCAACTTGCAAGAAGTCCTCGACTTTGTTGCCCTCGGTACCGTAGCAGATATTGTACCCATTGTTGGCGAAAACCGCGTCATGGTCAAGCATGGTATCCGTATTCTCAAACAGCAGCAACGTCCAGGCATTCGGGCCCTTGTAGAGCAAGCCCGCATCCGCTCGCACATCAAACCTTCTGATATTACGTTTAAGCTTGCCCCCCGACTCAATGCGGCAGGACGTCTAGGCTCTCCCGAAGTTGCCCTTCAACTCCTTCTCTCTGAAGATATTGTCGACGCATATAAATATGCGCAACAACTTGAAGAGATGAATCTGATTCGTCAGCAAAAAGAAGAAGAAATTTATAATCACGCTAAAACGTGTCTCGAACAAAATATCAATACTGAAAAATCGTATTCCGTGGTTGTTTCTGGCGAAGAATGGCACCAAGGAGTCATTGGTATTGTGGCATCACGCTTAGCACGCGATTATAACCGTCCATCCATTGTATTAACGATTCATGGGGATGATGCGCAAGGTTCAGGTCGATCTATTGGCCCCTTGAACTTAGTTAAAATTCTTACGGAGTGTCATGATTACCTTGATCGTTTTGGTGGGCACCCCATGGCTGTAGGTCTTGGATTAAACAAAGCGAATATCCCTGAATTTGCCAAAAAATTTGAAGAACTCGTGCGAGAAAACCTTACACAAGAAGATTTGGTTCATAAGCTCGAAACAGACTGTGAAGGTCAAATCGACGAATTACTTGATCCCAACCTTTATAAACAGTTTGAAAAAATTGCGCCATTTGGTCACGGAAATCCACAACCGAGTATTTTATTACGCAATGTTGCCATCGAAAAAATTCATGCCATTTCAGCTGGACGTCACTCCCGAGGTTCACTCATTGATAGTTCTGGATCTTCGATTGAATTTATTGCGTTTAATACAACGGCTGATGATGCCCCCGAAGGCGAAATTGATGTTGTCGTGACCCCTGGGCTTAACGACTTCTATGACCTTCCTAAACCTCAACTCCAAATTGTAGAATGGCGCCCCAGTCAAGGCTAATTTAAGGCACTGTCATTTTATAATGTAAAAGGACTCTCTTATGATTGGTATATCTAAGCTTTATCTCAATGAGATCGAACCTTCTGATGCCCTCAGATACGGTCGACACTCCGCAAAACTCCCCTCGCATTTGCTGCAGTTTTCTGCAGACAAAAAACCTGTGGTTGTTTTTAACTGTACGCAACGATGCAACCTCAGTTGTATGCACTGCTACGCATCATGTCAGCATCAACAGTCTAACCCCAACGAACTCACCACAAGTGAGGCCAAAGCTCTTATTGATGATTTAGCGCAGTTTGGTGTCCCCGTTATTCTTTTCTCGGGTGGCGAACCTATTATGCGTCCAGATTTAATTGAGTTGCTCGAATACGCAGTATCCCAAAAAATGCGTGCGGTTATCTCTACGAATGGGACGCTTATTACACCTGAACTTGCGCAAAAATTTAAAGAGATTGGTCTCTCCTATGTCGGTATTTCTTTAGACGGACTCCCTGAAGAACACAATATTTTGCGTCGCTCTCCTGACGCATTTGAACGCGCTATCCAAGGAATTCGCAACTGCTTAAACGCGGGTGTCAAAGTTGGAGTACGCCTTACAATTCAAAAAATGAACGCCCATCACATCCCACAAATTTTTGAAATTATTCGCGATGAAAAAATTCCACGCGCATGTTTCTACCACTTTGTGAACTGTGGCAACGGCGCTGATGAGACTGATCTCCTCCTCTCACATCAAGAGACACGTGAGGCGGTCAATCTCATTATCGACGAAACTCAAAAATTACACGAATTAGGTCACAAAGCCGAAATTTTAACCGTCGACAATCATTGTGATGCCATTTTGCTTTATCAACGCATGTGCGCCGAAAATAATCCCAATGCCTCCAAGGTCCTCGAACTCCTCAAAATGAACGGCGGGAATAGCAGCGGGCAAGGTTTAGGATGTATTTCATGGGATGGCACAGTATATCCCGATCAATTTTGGCGTACGCGCCCTGTCGGCAACATTCGTGAGCAAAAGTTTTCTGACCTTTGGTGCGATACTAACAACACATTTTTAGCATCACTTAAAAATAAAAAAGCCAATGTCAAGGGACGTTGCAAAACATGTAAATATCTTGAAATTTGCGGTGGAAATTTACGCGCACGCGCTGATGGTGCCGGCGATGTATGGGGCGATGACCCTGCTTGTTATTTTTCAGACGAAGAAATATCGTCATAAAAATAATATACTTTGATAATTCAAAACACATGATAAGTCTTTTATCATGTGTTTTTTTATTTTTAAATTATCGACATTTTATAAAGAGAAACATTTAAAATAAAAAAAAACCTCACAACGCAAAGTCGTGAGGTTCTTTTATACGTTACTTAGTCTTATGACGAAGTGATTTCAAACGTTTTTTACGTTTGTGTTTCGCAATTTTTTTGCGACGTTTTTTCTTAAGGTTTCCCATTTTGAGTCCTTGGGTTAATTTGTTTATGCCATATAGATGGTAATACGAAAATACTTTCCACTTATTTAAAATAGCATATTTTTCATAAAATACCAATCGTTTTATAAAAAAACTGGGTCTTTTCTTTGTTTTTTCATCTTTTCTTTGTTTTTTCATCTTTTTTTTATTTTTTCGCTTGATGATTAAGTTTTTGAGTGTATATTATATCTCAACGATACTGCGGAGAGATGGCTGAGTGGTCGAAGGCGACGGTCTCGAAATGCGTTTTTAAGAGGTGATTTTTTTAATTTTGTGCGTAAACTTAATTTTAAAAGTATGTTGTTAATACATTAAATAGGGTATTAATTACATCGGATTACTACAAATTACTACAAATTTTTAAAAGGGGTTCAATCCCTAATGACGAAACCCTAAAAAACGCCACTAGGGATTGAATAAGTTTATTTCTTTTTGCGTGCAGATTTACGTTTTGTGGGGTCGGGAATTATTGGGGCAATCAATGAGCCGTCCTCTTCGTCAATTTGGCGTAAACCCTCGTTAAAGTTATTGATAATGCGTGATACGGGCAACCCTGTGGTGATAGAGATTAATTCAAGGGTATTGCGTTGGATCGTTTTAGAGTGTTGCTCTTTTTGTTTCTTGGTGTTGTCTTCATCCAAAGCTTCTGAAATCAAATCAAGTGGGGCTTGTCCTAATTTATTAATAGTTTCGAAAATCAAAGAACGTGCAATTTCTTTGGAATATATTTTGTCACCGAACGCATATTTATTAGCTAACTGCGCTACATCGCGCATAAATGCAAAAGATGCGGTATTGATTTCAAACCATTTTTGTAGGTAAAGTTTCCAATCGTCTTCTTCAGGGGGGTGCAAGGTTGCAATCATTACAAGTGCCACTTCCATAGCAGGAACGAATATAGATTCCGACATAAGATATTTCAAGTAGTCAAATTTTGAAATATCTCCGTTTCTCATCATGGAGTAGTACATTCTGCCTCGTTCGGATAGCGCGCCTGAGGAACGCGCCATATAAGAGATAAACGGATTGAAGAACTGATAGATCCCTTGTGAATATTGCGCATAAGATTTATCCATGTTTCTACCGACTGGCTGAGCTAATGCCACGGCTTCGCGTGCAATGGTTCTACAACGTGCAATATCTTTTTGGGTGAGTTTATCTATTGTTGTGTTTTTCTCTTTTGCCAAACTTTCTTTGGCATTGAGAAAAGATCCTTGATAAATTGGAAGCGTAATTGCAATATCAGGAAGTACCAAAGAGAAGTGCATCCCCCATTGAGACACCTTTTCTATAGCAGAATGCCATGTATTATAGACTTTCCCATGAAGTTTAGAGTTATCCTTGTATTTATCGGCATGAGCAATCACATCGATATTTTCCCAACGTTGACGCATGGTTGCATCATTTTCAACAATTTCATTATAAGTATTAGTCCATCCATTGGCTTGTGATGCGCTTAAACCTTTCGTATACGTTTTAAAACCAATATCCGTCATTACGCCTGGTAGTGCTGTAAACTGTACAATGGCTGTTCGTGGGTTAAAACCTAGTAGCATTGGGAAAATTCGTTTACGAACAAACGCAATCATATTTCCTAGTGATGAATTATCTTTCAGACACCCTGCCCCAATAAAATCAAGCGACTTTTTGAAATACTGATAATTTCTCGCTCCTAATTTATTTTGAAACTCTTCTTTGACCATTTGGTGTTCAAAAATTCTTTGAATATCTGAAAGCACGCCTGCGTGTGAAAGCCAATGGATTTGATTATTCATTTCTTTGTTAGCGACACCGAAAGAGAGTTTAAGGAGTGAGTTTTTCACTTTTGTATAACGTTCTTTACTGGCTGAGCTATCGGGGCGTTGGTTCGTGATGGGTGCTATTGTGGGGTCTTTCCCTTTGGTTTTATTTGAAGACGCTCCTCGTGAATCATAAACGGCTGGATAATAACCGCCTTTGAGCGTGATACTTTCGCCTTGATTCGTTTTGAATGTTACATCTTGAACTGGAATTTTTGGAAATTTACGTCCAAAGTTAAATTGTTCATAAGATTGTTGGTAGTCTGGGGAGATGTCATTTTCGAAAATATCCCAAACTTGTTGAGCAAGTTCAAATGCTTCTTTAGGAAGTGTTTCGATGAACTCGTTTACTTTTTGAGAGAAAATAGCGTCGATTTGTTCATCTGTGAGTTCTGAATTTTCTTTAAGTTCGCGAATTTCATATTTAAATAATCCATCGCGTAAACGTTGGAAGTTTTGGGCGTTTCCCGAATTGAGTAGCATACAGAATATTTTCTCAAATGTGAGTTTTTCATTTATCTTTTGTAAGATAAGGGGTTCTTTTCCTTCAAGTTGTTTGG
>CAZIVM010000113.1:0-7659 GCA_964542845.1 uncultured Victivallales bacterium | reverse complement strand
TTATATTAATGTAGTATCATTTTTAATCAAGATTTAATCAATTCAAAAAAACAACAAATGAAAAGAGGTATGCTATGTCCACAGAAACCCAAGATGTAACTGATATCGCGTATGATATTTGGAATCGCAAATATCGTTATCAAGGAAGCGTAGACGTTCCAGAAGATAAAGAATATAAAGATACATGGCGTCGTATCGCCAATGCGATTGCTATCAAAGAAAAAGATAGTGCAACTTGGAGTGAAAAATTTTACAATATCTTAGAAGACTTTAAATTTCTCCCTGGCGGACGCATCATCTCTAATGCAGGAACATCTCGCGAAGAAGTAACCATGTTTAACTGCTATGTAATGAACACCATCGGCGATTCTCTCGACTCCATTTTCGAAACCGTTAAAGAATCTGCCATGACTCAAAAACAAGGCGGCGGTGTCGGATTCGATTTTTCTTCATTGCGCCCTGAAGGTTCTTTGATTCGTGGTTGTGAAGCCGAGTCATCAGGCCCGCTTTCTTTTATGCGTGTCTTCAACGCATCTTGCCAAACCATCATGAGTGCAGGACAACGTCGTGGAGCCCAAATGGGGGTCATGCGTTGTGACCATCCCGATATCGAAAAATTTATCACAGCCAAACGCGGCAATCAAGATTTACGCATGTTCAATCTTTCTGTAGGAATTACAGACAAATTTATTCAAGCGGTAAAAAATAATCAAGAGTGGGAATTATCGTTTGACGGAAAAGTTTATCGCACCGTTCATGCTTCAGAATTATGGGATTTGATCATGCGCTCAACTTACGAGTTTGCAGAACCCGGATTCTTGTTGATCGACCGCATCAACGAAATGAACAACTTGGCCTATTGCGAAGATATTCGCGCCACTAATCCTTGTGGTGAACAACCGCTTCCTCCTTATGGGGCATGTTTACTCGGCTCCATCAACTTAACACGTTTTGTAAAAAATCCATTCACAATGAATGCGGAAGTGGACTACAAAGGAATTGAAGAGACCATTAAAGTTGCCGTTCGCATGTTGGATAACGTGATTGATTTAAGTAAATACCCCTTAGAAAAACAACGTGAAGAAGCGTATGCAAAACGTCGTATGGGAATCGGCATTACGGGACTTGCCAACTTATTTGTATTTATGCGTGTCCGTTATGGTTCGCAACAATCGATCGAATTAGCAGAAAAAGTGATGCGCACCATTACCGAAGCGGCTTATCGTTCCAGTGTCGAACTCGCCAAAGAAAAAGGCGCATTCCCCATGTTGGATGCCGACGCATACGTCAAAAGCAAATTTATCCAAAAGTTGCCCAAAGACTTACAAGAAGATATTCGCAAATACGGGATTCGCAACTCTCACTTAACCTCTATTGCCCCCACGGGAACGATTAGTTTATTAGCGGGCAATGTGTCGAGCGGACTCGAACCGACTTTCGCATTTAGCTACACACGCAAAATCCGTACAGGGCAAGAGGACGAAACCATTGAAGTGGATGTTGAAGACTACGCATTCCGTAAATATCGCGAACACTTAGGCGTTGAAAAACTCTCATATAGCCAACTCCCTGAGTACTTCGCTTCTACGGACGATGTCAATCCTATCGAACACGTTACCATTCAAGCCGCATTACAAGGTTGGGTTGATAGCTCCATCTCCAAAACCATCAACGTCCCTAAAGATTATCCTTTCGAAGACTTCAAAGATATCTACATGAAAGCCTACGAATTGGGTCTTAAAGGCTGTACCACGTTCCGTCCATCCGATTTCTTTACAGGTGTCCTCATCAAAAAAGAAGACAAGCCCGAAGAGAAAAAAGAAGAAAAAGTCGCAACGCCTGCACCTAAAAAGCCAACAAGTCGCCCTGGCGAACTTGAAGGGACTACTTATAAAATTAAAACACCGCTTTCTCCTGATGCCTTGTATGTCACGATCAATGACCTCTTGAATGAAGATGGCTCACATCGTCCTTACGAAATCTTTATCAATACAAAGAATCTCCAACACTTCTCATGGATCGTGGCGATGACCCGCTTAATCTCAGCCGTATTCCGTCATGAACCCCACCCTGTATTCCTCGTTGATGAGTTAAAAAGCATCTATGATCCTAATGGCGGTTATTTCTCTGACGGTTCTTACGTTCCATCATTGGCAGCGGATATTGGCCGTATCGTGGAAAAACATCTTTCCAAAATTGGAATTGTCCCCTTAAAACAATCTATGATTGCAACACCAACATCTGAGACAGAACCTGCACCTGCTAAAGATGAAAATCCATCATTAGCATCTAACAAAACGATTTGTCCAATGTGTAAAGAACGCTCGTATGTTTACCAAGAGAACTGCATGAAATGTCTCTCTTGCGGATACAGCAAGTGCGGTTAATTCCACGATTTGATTTATTGACATTAACACAACACGCGTCACTTCTGCAGTAACGCGTGTTAAACCACCCCTAAGGATAAAAAACACATCATGTTATATTGGATTGCAGAATTGTTCAAAACGGCCAATGAATTTGGCGAACATACCACGTGGTTACGTTTGTTTGATTACACCACCTTTCGTGCGGCGGGCGCATTTGGGTTAGCGTTAATCATCTCGTTGGCATTTGGCCCCCTCACCGTACATCTTTTGAAAAAATTTCGTGCCGTGGCCGCCTCTCGTCATAAAGAATATTCACCCGAATTGGTCAATGCAATCAAAGATAAAACACCGAGCATGGGCGGAATCTTAATCTTAGTTTCGATCTTAGTCTCAACCTTGATGTGGGCCAAATTAGACAATGTGTTGGTCTGGACATTTCTTGCGGTGATGGTCTCCTTAGGCATTTTAGGTTTTTGCGATGATTATTACAAAGTGGCCAAAAAACGCGCCGACGGAATTGCACCACGCACTAAAATGTTTTTTCAAATTCTAATAGCTTGTGGGGCGGTTTTGTTCTTGTGGTCACGCGGAAGTGGAACTGCACAAATCTCTGATTTAATGATTCCTTTTTTGAAAGACCCGTTAACCTTACCTATCGATTTTCTCGATCAATTTGCACGCGAAACCTTACGATTTAACACGATTGTAACGAACGGATTTTTGGCAGCGTTAATTGCGTTTGGACTCAGCGTAGGATGCGTGATTGGGACATCAAATGCGGTCAATTTAACCGATGGAAAAGATGGTCTTGCCTCAGGCAACTTGATTATTTGCGCCACGGTTTATGTGATCATCGCATTTCTCTGCACCCATCAAACATTCTCTACTTATTTAAATGTCCCCTTCATTCCCATGGCAACCGAAGTTATTGTTTTTACAGCAGCCTTAATTGGCGCATGTTTAGGTTATTTATGGTGGAACTGTTTGCCAGCCAGCATGTTTATGGGCGACACGGGAAGTTTGGCACTTGGCGGATGTATCGGACTCATCGCGGTATTGGTACGTCAAGAACTCCTCATGTTAATTGTTGGGGGTGTTTTTGTTGTTGAAGCACTCTCCGTGATGCTCCAAGTCTTTTGGTTCAAACGAACAGGTAAGCGCATTTTCTTATGTGCCCCCATCCATCACCACTTTGAAAAATTGGGTTGGGTAGAGTCGCAAATTGTTGCGCGTTTTTGGATTATTGGAATTATTCTCGCTGTTATAGGACTTGCCACACTTAAATTGAGGTAGTATTATGAAAAAGATGGGTCGCAAATTTTTAGGGGTGATTGGGGTTATCATCATCTTGTTCACGCTTAACGCATGCAATTCAGTGGCCTATACAGGACGTTCGCGCATGTTGGTAACCTCTGAAAGCGAAGAGGCTCAAATGGGGACGGAATATTTTGAAGAATTTAAAAAGACAGTCACCCTTTCCAAAAATCAAAATTATGTATCCGCTCTTAACCGCACAGCAACAAACTTAACCCGAGCCGCGGATGCCGACGGACACAAATTTGATTGGGAATTTATTGTGGTAGAAGATGCGACTGCCAACGCATTCTGCGTCCCAGGAGGCAAAATTGCAGTGCTATCAGGTCTTTACAAATATACAGCCAATGATGCGGAACTTGCCACGGTGGTTGCGCATGAAATTGCCCACGCGATTGCGCGTCACTCTGGAGAACAAATTGCAACAAGTTCAGCCCTCAACGTTGGGATTATGGCATCAGCAATCACCGCAAATTGTTTTGGGATTGATGGTTCATTAATCTCCTATGGCGCAGAAGCACTAGGTGCGGCTGGCAATTTAGGTGTGATACTCCCTTATAGTCGCGCGCATGAGTACGAAGCGGACTATATCGGACTCCTCCTTCTAGCTAAAGCAGGTTATGACCCACGAACAGCCGTAACCTTTTGGAAAAAGTTTGGACAAGATACTGCAGGCGCAAGCGTCATGGTCTATTTTTCAACTCACCCCATGGGCGCAGATCGTATCGAAGCCCTAGAGTCGCACATGGATGAAGCGTTAAAATTCTACGCCAAAAGTGCCAAACGCGGTGTGGGTCAAACGATCTCTAAGTAGTCAATACTCAATAAACCTATTTCTTAGGTAAATTTATCGACTAACTCAATTTAAAAAACTATTTTTTATAAAATGTGATTCCGAAAAGCGTAATAATGGTTTCAGTTTTCTTAAAACGTATACGGAATAAATGACGACGTAATGTTTTAAACACAAACTTTTTAGCCTTCGGGAAAAAGCGTTCAGGATCTGCATCATACAATAAATCACACATGATTTCAGGATATTTCAAATAAAGAGACGCATGTTTTTGAATGAGTTTAAATAAATTATCGCGTTTATGAATATGTGCTTGTTGTGTCACGTTAGCCGAAGGGAGGATCGCATGCTGACGGTAGTAAAGCGAAAGAATATCTAAAACAATAATTTCTCTATCATTTTCCACCAGCCCAATCGCAAAATCCCAATCTTCAATCCCTTTTTTAAATGTAGTGTCGTACCCGCCAATACGCAACGCATCCTCTTTACGATATAATGAAGACACCGTAACCATATTCGCACGAAGTAAATTTTCTATCGAAAAAGGTTTAAGCTTATATAAACCCGTTTGATCGCCAAAAAGTTCAACCTGCCCTGCTACCATTGCAATATGAGATTGTTTTTCAAGGAGATTAACCGCTTGAGTCAAAAACCCTGAAGCGAGTTTATCATCGGCATCGAGTGGCAGAATATAAACACCCTTCGCCTCATTGATTCCACGATTGCGTGAAGCAGATGCACCTTGATTTTCTTGATGAACAATGCGAACTTTTTCAAATGACATCTCATTTAAAATATGAAGCGTCTCTGTATCTGTTGAACCATCATTTACAACAATTATTTCGACATTATCATAACCACACAGAATCGCTGAATCTATCGATTCTCGCAATGCAGCGCCACTATTATAACATGGAATGATAATCGAAACAAGCGGAAAAGTCATATAAATCCTTTAAGTTTACATCCGAACAAAAAGCGTGCGAATTATGGAAAGTGGCAAAAGTGAAAGTGCAAAATAGAAGAAACGTCGTTTGTAAGGGAGCTCACCCAAAGGTGCTTTCAACTGAGGATTCCCTATATATATATCTTCAAAAGTTGTCTGAAAAGATTCTATTTGCGATTGTACCAAAGAAAAGAAAGACGCTCCTATTGAAGTATTAATTAAAATAGCAGAAGTGCCATTCTCTATATCTTTTAAATCGGGATGCACTTGTTCAACGCCCCAAAAATCGGCAAGGGTTATATCCGAATACCGAGATTCTTTAGAACATATACAATTATAGCAACTATACCGCAATGCGTTATCAGCTAAGTATATTTTAAAAAAACGCGTTTTTGCATGGTATTGCGTGATATTAGACTGATTATCGAAGTCTACTTTCATTTTGTATTTTTTCCAATCATTACCCTCTTTATAACGCATATTAATTTTTTCAACACGAGCGTGCTGTTTTTTTTCCATCACACGAACACATTTTTTTAACAAATGATGCGAAGGGACTCCATGACATGCAAAATCAACACAAATCAAATTATCATCTTTTTCATTGCCTAAAAACTGTTTGAGCCCTGCAATTTGACACGGCGTTCCTACGTAGAGAACTTTACGCTGATCAGCTAAAAAAGCTTTTGCTTCTTGAAAAGTATTGCCAACATCCGACTCCACATATTTTGATGACTGTAATTTGGGTAAATCTGCAATATTTTGAATTGAAAAATGTTTAACCTGAAAATCATCTGTCCATCCCGCACCAAAAACCACCCCGTCATTGTCAAGAATATAACGCGCCAATTCGTAAAATATCCCTCCACTTGAAGAAGTGATGCGTACTTCTTGATTTTTCGACCAACCTCCATAACACGCCTTAGGGGAATTTCCTTCTTGTGGCGTAATCCAAGGACAAACGTGCTGACACTTTTTGCAATCTATACATAATTTTGCATCAATAACTGGATAACGAAATCCTTCGCGATTTTTAACTATTTTAATCGCTTTTTTAGGGCATGTCGCCATACAGGCACTGCATCCGCTACACTTTTCAATGCTTACTGGAACCCATTTTTTCATCTATCATTCTCCTAATATAGCTTGTTTTAACCATTCTCTTGACTGTGTTTTAAACGCTAATAATTTGGCGTTTGCGGTCATATAATCAATCGTTTTATTCTCATCAGATGGCGAAGGCAATGCCTCTGCATAATAATGTTCGATTAAACCAATGGCGTTAAGCAAATTCGTAATCCGCTCGGGACTCAACTCAGGCGAAAACGCAAAAAATTTCTTATTGAAATTGACCGAAAACGCTGTCCCATGAAACGAATCCGTAAACACCGCTTCTGAGTGCGCAACAGCATACATAAAATCATAAGGAGAAAATTTATCAAAATCTTTGCGCGTTATAACTATGCGTTCTAAATTTCGCGCTTTAGCATACGCTTTTGACGCGGAGTCAGCATAAAATGAATTATCTAAATTATATACAAAAATAAAAGGTTTCTGATTCGGTTTAAGCGGAGGAATAATCGGGGCATAGTCCACAGGATCAATAAGAAGCGTAGGATCAACAACCACGTTCGAACGATGAGCTTGAAGTAATTCATTAATATAATCCGAGCCCGATTGCTCACGCGTTGAAACCGCAAAAAAGCTTGGCAAAGTCTCTTTTAACATTTCACCGTAGGGGGCTGTATAGTAGCTCACATTGCCCATACTCGGTGCATAGGCAATTTTTCTCCCTGTATATGGAATTTTAAAATCCAAATAAAAAAATCGCAATTGTTTAGGTTGAAAATAATCTGCATTCCAAACTTGATCACTGCCCACAATCAAACAATCATATTTATTAAAATCTGTATTTTCTGCCTTTGATTGTTGTGCGCTATATCCTAACTCTTTCTGCATAAATGGGAGAAAAAATTCAGGATTCTTGTGACCTCCATAATAATTACCTGATTGCATTTTTTTTAATTTACGTTTATATGAAAAATATTTCAAGATAAATCGAAAAGGGAAAATTGGAATCGTCCACAAATTTTTAATAAGCTTTTTATGAAAAAGAAATTCTAAAGAATTGAACCGTAATGTAGGATAAGTTTGATCATGATTAATAATTTCAGTATCTTCTACGAGCGTACGACAATAGGTTTTAAGCGAAAACGCCTGTAATACCGCTCCTACAT
>CAZIVM010000112.1:0-7743 GCA_964542845.1 uncultured Victivallales bacterium | reverse complement strand
TATCTTTTTCTATGTAATAATAGAATATTTGATATGAATCGGGTGAATACATAGAGTCATGGCTCCGTTGTAAATCCCAAATAATACAATTGAATGTCTTTTCCGACTCAATGATGGTTTTGTATTTAAAACTATCTGTTTTAAGAATATCTTCATATTTCATGAAAAGCGATAAATCCTTTTCTAAAATAGCTTCTTTGACAAAATCTAAAAGTAATTCTTCATGATCAACTATTTTATTAAATATGAATTCAAAAACTTTGAGTTTCATCTTTGTCTCTAAATCGGACAAGTTATACTCTTTATCGAAAAGTATGTATGCTGATGAGGATAGATAGGGCTGATAATCGGAGAGGCCGAGATCGATGCAACTATCAAATGCATCGATATTGTTTTGAGTGATAAACAGTTGCACATCTGAATAGAATGCAAACATCCCTTGAGTGTTGATGTCGGCACCATGTTGAAGCAAACACCGTATGCGTGGCGAATCAGCAAGCACACACTCTTTTTCGATGGCAAAACCGAG
This sequence comes from uncultured Victivallales bacterium, assembly GCA_964542845.1. Taxonomy (GTDB): domain Bacteria; phylum Verrucomicrobiota; class Lentisphaeria; order Victivallales; family CAZIVM01; genus CAZIVM01. The sequence goes on along the minus strand of CAZIVM010000112.1, from coordinate 7,214 downwards.
CGCTGAATAAGAGTCAAGAATCGGTTGTGCATTAAAATTGATTTTCAAATCGGCGAGTTGTTGCACATATTTTTCGTAGTCGGGGATCGACACCTCATTCATATTGCGCCAAAGTTCAATATAATATTGTTGATAACGATGTGGGGTCAATTCAGCGCGAAGTTCATGGATAATGGCGTCGATTTTCGCACATGGCGCGGAGTCGGACCCGCTTTCACTGGCAAACGCATTCCCTGCACACAACGCAAGAAAAATCCCCACAAATCCGACAAATTTTTTCCACCCCATCATCATCCATCTCCTTAAGTAATATTGTATATTGTTTCTAATAATATAACTGTTTTTTTGTAAAAGTCAAGCATCAGAAAATAAAAAAGCTAGGAATGAAAAAATTCAATCCTAGCGGTATGATTTAAAAGGTTATAAACTGATTAAAACTATTTTTTGAATGTAACTTCAAAAAGGAGTGTTTCATAAGGAGGAAGCACAATTTCTAAAGTTTCGGTTGCATTTTTTACTTTGACAACCTCGTTAGCGTTCAATGTAGAACCATAAACGTGTGTAATTTTATCAATTGATTGAGCTGCATCAGAAGGAAGTTCAAACACTTTTGAAAGTGAACTTTTGAACGTTTTTGAGGTTCCTGCAGGGTTACGAAGAATTAAAATCCCTTTGCTTTCCGACCATGAAGCATAACCATAAACTTCTTCTTTTTTGGGTTCGCCACCGACCCAGTGAACATCACGCAAAGTCTCTTTGTTTGCGCGCAACCATTTAATTCCATCCGCAAGCGCATCCCACCATTTTTGCGACATCAAATGAGGTGAAACATAGTATTCTTGAAGACCTGTTCCACAAGCAATTCCCATCCAAAGTTCATTCAAATAAGCGGTATTATATGTATCTGTATCCCCAATTTCCATGCCGTAGCATTCACTCACGATTAAGCCATGATTCATTAAGGAGTTTAGCGGGTAAAGTGGAGAAACAGATGCAAAACGTTCGTAAACCACTTGGTCACGATAAGTAATCCATTGTTCGCGACGAAGTCCTGTTCCTAACGATGAGTGGTCATGACCACCGCGCCAAATACAATCCGCATAACGTACCCAGAAAGGAGATGCCCATGTTCCGACCGTACAGTTGATAAAGATGTCTTGTTTTTGAGCACGGAGTTCGCCAATGAGTTTGATTAAACCCGCGAGATCAGGTGCCACGCGATCCGGTGCGCCCGTTGCTAAAGGACCTGCCCCAATTCCATCGAACTTAAACATATTCATATCGTAGTCTTTGACCATTTGCATACAACGATCACGGAATGCTTCGTAATATTTAGGCGTGGAAAGAGAGAGTCCTTCTGCGTTGGTTTCGAGCCCTTTTTCTTTTGCATTTTTGACACGACGCTCTTTGGCTTCATTGTAACCACCCCAAGGCGATAACCATGCAGAAATATGACTCTTTTGTGATTTGACTTCTTCATCGATTTTATCAAACTTATTGGGGAAACCAGCGTGATAATCCCAAAGTGTATTCCAGTCATCCCAACCATCGTCTAAGAGGTAGGACTCAATATTAACGCCACGTTTTTTATAGAGTTCTTCATTAATCATACGCATTGATTTTAAAACGCGCTCCTCAGTCATACGTTTTAATGGATCGTTATTTCCGTAAACAAAGATACAAATATCGAACCATGAATTATAGTGTGGAAATACGCGATAAGGGTGCGCGCGTTCTTTTTCAAGATAAGCTTGGAATTGACGGCGTTCTTGCCCTGAAGTGGTTTTAACCAGAACAACTGAAACCGACCAAGTTTCGCCCACTTTAAGTTCATAATTACGGGGGAGCGACATCGTTACAATCGCTTCGCCTTTATCACTAATAACATCTATATTCCCATACGAATTGTACTCATTATTGCGTTTATAAACACAATTCAAGGTGTATTTTCCTTGGGCGGGGATTGAGACTTTATAAAGATTGTTTTGAATGCCGAGTCCGGCAAAACCCTCATGACGATCCTCAGAAATCATTTCTCCTTTTTCGTTCAAGACTTGAACGCTCTCAATATCAATGCGATGGCGCCCCTTGCTCCATGTAAACTCAAGCGTTAAATTCGCCCCATTTAAATCTTCTGGGATTGAAATTTTTTGAGTTCCTGCCGTGAAATCGTTAGGGGTCCATTGTGTGGAGATTGGACTTGAGACTTTAACTCGAGACATGGGGTGTTCGATTCCAATAATTTCGTTATTGTGTTGAATCACAGATCCATCGGTATACCCAATGCGAGTTGTGTTTTTTAGTTTACACTGATCGAGTAAGAAAAAGTTTTTAATAACGACAGGTTCTTTTTTGGGCGTAATTTCATAAACGACGCGCTCATAATTCACATCTTTATCGTTATGTGTGAATTGTTTAAACTCAACTTTAAGGTTGTCGTTTGGAGGGATAACGGCTAAAGAAGTGTATTCTTGATCTTTACGTTCTGAAAGACGCGCCGCCTTAGGGTTCCCTTTAATCACACTTTTTTCAAGCGACACCTCAAGTTTGGTGGTGTCGATCTTCAAAGGGAGTTTTGTTCCATCTTGAAGTTCGATGCTCGGGACGCATTCGGGTGTGGCAGGTTGCTCCGCAATCAGCGAGAGGGTTAAGCCAATTAACAAAGCGGATAAAAAAGTTTTTGTCATTACAAATTCCTTTCAGTGATTAAAACGTTGCCATCAGTTGTTAATATTAATATATCATAACTCTGTTATAATACAAATATTTAATTATTCTTATCTCATAATAAACCTGAAGAAAAATCATTTGTACTCATAAAAAAACAAAAAAGTGAAAAAAAAGAAAGAAAAAATCAAAAAACAGTTAAAAAAGTGAATAAAACTCAAAAAAAGAGAAATAAAGAGTTGAAATAGTAAAAATCACAGTTATATTAAGCACTATATATTAAATCGTCAGGAGAGCAACATGGCAAGAAAGAAAAAAAACGACATATCATACGAAAACGAGTATGTACACTTTATGCTCGGTACCGACATGGCACTACAGGAAGTCCCTAAAACATTCCCTGAGGAACTCCAAGATGCCTATGTCTCTACCATTTATGTTAACCTCCGCCCGCCCGAACGAACAACATCGGTTCATATTAACCACGATATTCTCTTTTTGATTCTATTAGCAGAGTTAGGTTTAACTATTGCCCCGGCTGAAATGTTTGAAAACGAAGGCGAAATTGATGAATCTTGTACCATCCAACCTGGCTGGACCTACTTCCTCTATGAAGAAGAAGGCGAAAAAGCAGGCGAACGTGTCGGTTACTTCTCATCGAATGGAGATATATCGTTTGGTCCATTCAAAGGCTTTCATGCATTCTTTTTAGTCGTGCCATACGGTCTTCGCAAAACCATTCAGGTTGCTTTAATGGAACGATGCGAAGCTTCCCGAATTGCCCCAAGTGCTCATACAGGGCGTTACGACTTGCCTTTACGCGATTGCCCTAAAGAACGCATTCTGCCGCCTTGGGTTCTCTTCCTTAAACCATTTATCATTCCGTTTATTCTATTGCTCCTCTTGATTGTTGGACTCTTCATGATTATTTTTGTGATGGATCCTATTGATATTTCATCGCCACGTCCAGCGGAAGTGAGTGAAGAAGAAAAAGATTGGGCCAAGGCTCAAGGTCTTTCCGTTGGTGATGAAGAAGAGACTGTTGATGAAGTCGATCCAATTGATGATGACGAGTGGCTGAAACAACAAGGGTTAACACCAGATACAACCCCTTCTACTGAACACCTTGATGATGACGAATGGCTCAAACAGCAAGGTTTAACGCCTGATACCACTATCGCCCCCACAAATCCAACTCAATTAGATGAGGATGCGTGGCTTAAAGAACATAATTTACTCTAAATATCCCCCATCCCAAATAAATCAGCTAATTAAAGGAGCTAAAATGAAAAAAATATTGGTATTAATGATGGCGCTTTTGGCAACAACCTCATGTGGATTAATTGACTCTAAAAATCCCAAAAAAATGTCATTAGATGAATTTGACAACGATCCAGCAGCTAATTATGTAGCGGGAAGTATCCCAGAGAACTTTGGTGAAGGGAAATCGCTTTATGCTGATCACTCTTCCCTTTATACGCCTGCACCTAAAATGATTGTTGAAACATGGATGAATGGTGAACCTGATATGAAAGGGAAATTTGTCATTGTCAATTACTGGAATTCATGGTGTCCGCCCTCACGTCGTTCCCTCAAGTTGATGGATGCACTCCAACGCGCTTATCCAGAGGATTTAGTCTGTATTGCCATTTGCGATGAGGAGGAAGAAGTGTTGCAAAAATTCCTCGATTCTCGTCCAGACTACAAAGTATTCTTTGGCATTGATATGGAAGCGCGTAATAAACAAGTTTTGGGTGTAACAGGCGTTCCTCACTTTACGGTACTCGAACCCTCAGATGAACGAGTCATTGTTTGGGAAGGATTCCCGTTGAATATGGGTCACCCCTTTACCGTTGAGCTCATGGGAAAATTTATCAACGCTTACAAAAAATCTCAAGCGCAATAATAATTCTAAAAACAAAGGAGAAAATTTATGAATATCGCATTAACCCTTACTGCATCAAGTCTTGTTATTGCTTCATTAATCGGTTGCAAAACTAAAGATCCTTCCGAAAATCCACCGCCTCCTTCTGTTGCGGAAATCTCACAAGAACGCCCGCTTTATGAAGTTGGCGATGTGGTCTTTACACGTGCAAAAGGACCTTTGTTTACTCAGGTAGCACGCGCGACAAATTGCTGGACGTCTCATGTCGGCGTGATTGTTTGTGCAACTCCTGGGGCTGAAATTGTAGCAGAAAGCACCTTGCCTTTTTCTAAATTGACCCCTCTTTCTAAGTTTGTAGGGCGTTCGGTGAATGGCGCTTATGCGGTGAAACGTCCCGTGACGCCTCTCACGGAAGAGCAAAAACGTTTGATTTGTGCTGAAGCTCAAGAACGCTTAGGTATTTTATATCATCCAGGATTCAAATATGGTTCAAAACGTCAGTTCTGTTCAAAGTTTGTCTACGATGTCTTCAAAGATGCCTGCGATCGCGAAATTGGGAAAATGGAAACATATGATGATTTAATTCATGCTTACCCTGAAGCGCCTAAATCATTTTGGTATGTTTGGTACGGCGGTTTTATCCCATGGGATCGTGCAACGGTCACCCCTGCAAGTCAGTATCGTTCGGATGCACTTTACACCGTTTATGATAATCATGAAGATTTGTTAACATCTTTATGAGTTCAAATTTAAAAGTTTTTTGGTTTATCACCGGCGCGCTCATTATTGGTGTGGGCGCGTTTTTTTTGAAGTGGTTAACCCAATCAGAGTAGTTGAAACAATAGAGAAAGAAAAATATGGAATTCAAGAAAGCATTTGTATTTAGTTTAGCAGGCGGGCTTTTAGGCGTTGGCGTTTATATGGTCCAAAAATTATCAAGCGCACCCAAAGAGACCCCGAAAGATGTGGTCATTGTCGATTCAACGCCAGATTTTTCTCATTCACATCTTAAAACCTCATCCAAGAGTGCTACACTTGATTCAACGCATGCGCTAACATTGCATGAACGTCGTGCTAAAATGCTTGAGAATAGCAATCCCTCATTTCCTCCTCCTAAACCTTACACCCAAGCGGATCGTCGTTTGGACGATAATGCAGGAAAAATTGATTTAGCTTATGCAAAGGTTCAAGAGCAACTTATGAAAAGTTTGCCCGAAGATGAACGCGATTCGTATTATAAACTTTGCCTGAAAGAGAAAAATGATTTGGTTTTGCAACTCTACGATCGCGATCATGATGGCAAACTCTCCGATGCAGAACGTGGATTCTATGCTAAAGATATGCAAGCACTCAATGAAGCCCTTGTCAAAGATGCCCTTATGCTTTATGATACCAATAATGATGGCGTTTTAGACACAAAAGAGATGGAAGAGTTCACCAATGATCTTCTTAAAAATGCGGATAAAGCCAATGTTTATCGTAAACAAAATCAAATGTTACGTCAAGTTTTTGAACAACAAAAATCAATACACGAACATGAGTTTCGTTAAGATTATAATGAATTCATATTAGGAGATGGATGATGATGGGGTGGAAAAAATTTGTCGAATTTGTGGGGATTTTTCTTGCGCTGTGTGCAGGGAATGCGTTTGCCAGTGAAAGCGGGACCGACTCCGCGCCATGTGCGAAAATCGACGCCATTATCCATGAACTTCGCACAAAATTAACCCCACATCGTTATCAACAATATTATATTGAACTTTGGCGCAATATGAATGAGGTGTCGATCCCCGACTACGAAAAATATGTGCAACAACTCGCCGATTTGAAAATCAATTTTAATGCACAACCGATTCTTGACTCCTATTCCGCGCTCGGTTTTGCCATTGAAAAAGAGTGTACGCTTGCAGATTCTCCACGCATACGGTGTCTGCTTCAACATGGCGCCGACATCAACACGCAAGGGATGTTTGCATCCTATTCAGATGTGCAACTGTTTATCACTCAAAACAATATTGCTGCATTTGATAGTTGCATCGCCCTCGGCCTCTCCGATTATCAAACTCCAAAAAACTTTGTATCTCAATTTCATGTGTGGTCAGATTTGATAACGCAGTCCGACTCAACAATGGCGGTAAATGTTTTTAAATTCTTAGTCGAAAAATTTCCAGAAAATACGAATAGAATTGTTGATTTTTTGTCTTATATTGTTATTGAAAATAAACTCCCTCTTTTTATTGCCTGTGAAAATATCTTAAAAAATAATTTATTGCTTTACTCAAAGGTAATGGGATCGCAACAATTGAATGCAGCTTTATTAACCTCTTATATCATTGAAAAAAATGTTCCTTTAGCCAATGATTCATTTGCATTCTTTGATTATTATGTCGCCAAAGACTGTGTGGATTTATCTATTTATGACTATGAGGTCGGTCTTTTAGCGGGACTTCCCGTTTATATTCTTCAAAAACTTTATAATCAAGGATACGATTTTCGTTCTCATCAAGATATTCTTATATACACGAATGGCGAAAATGTTCAATTTTTTCTTGATTTAGGATGTGATAGCACTTTGACGACATATGGATATATGTCATTCGATGAAGCATTGGCAGATAGGGATTTTAAAAAAGCAAAAATATTATATGATGCCAATGTTTCG
>CAZIVM010000111.1:0-7819 GCA_964542845.1 uncultured Victivallales bacterium | reverse complement strand
ATACCCGCTAATGATATTCAATAAAATTTAATATACACTCAATTTTAAAAAAATCAAATTTTTTTCTTTAAAAATATAAAAAATAGTTTCAAATGTTTATTTTGATCTCAAAACAAATTTTTGAATCTGTGCGACTCTTAAACATTAAAATCTCTTTAGAGGTGTCCTTTAGTGTCGCTTATTCGTATAATCCATATTTTTATTTAAAAGAAAAAAAGCCTAACCTCAAAAGAGATTAGGCAGAGTATAAACCCTTATTTTGTTTTAGGGGCTGTTTTAGCAGTTTTAACCGCTTTTTTGCGCGCCTTTGAGGGTTTGTAACGATCGTTAACTGTTTTAAGGTTACGACGTGTTTTCTTTTCAATCGTTTTCTTATCCTTTGCACGAATCTTTTGTGGAAGATCTGTACGGATACTTGCGATTTTTTTCGGACGCGGTTTAATTTCAAGTTTGACGGGCACACCAATTAAACCAAAACGTTCACGAATACTGCGTGAAAGATACGCTAAATAGTTCGCTGCACACGCTTCTTCGCGGTTAACAAACAAAATAAACGTTGGCGGTTTAGTTCCTGTCATGGTTGCATAATAAATACGCAATGCGGTACTGTCAACCACTGGGGGAGGGGTGCGCGATGTAATATCAAGTAAAGTACGGTTTAAGAGACCTGTCCCGATATTCATTTCAAGGGATTCCATCACGATGGCAACTTGATCGAGTAACGCATCAAATTGATAACCACTTAACGCACATGTAAACACCATGGGGGCATAGGCAAGGTGAGGAAGGGTTGCGCGCATTTGTTCGGCAACATCCTTCATTTTTTCGCCATTATCGCATTTATCCCACTTATTAACCACAACCACACAAGCTTTACCGCTCTCAGAGATTAAACGTGCAATTTTACGGTCTTGCGCGGTGGAACCCATGCCATCTGCTTCGGTGACAAAAAGAACTAAGTCGGCTTTTTTGACTTGAGATTCAACACGTAAGTTACTAAAGTGTTCGATAATATCATCGACTTTGGCTTTTTTGCGAAGTCCAGCTGTATCGATAAGTTCGGCAGGACGTGGCTCTCCGCGGAAGTCGATGCTAAAATCATTCACAATCGCATCGCGCGTTGTTCCTGCAACATCCGAAACCATCACGCGTTTTTCGCCTAAAAGTTTATTGGTAATGGATGATTTTCCGACATTAGGACGTCCAATGATTGCAATCTTAAACTTTTGAATTTCAACGACTGGAGCCATTGCTTTCGCCAATTCGTCAACCACATCGTAAACGACATCACTAACACCTGTACGATGCAAACTGGATGTAGGATAGGGTTTACCAAAACCTAATGCTAAATAATCTTTAGTTTGAGTGGTTTCGATTAATTTTTCGTTATCAGCCTTAGTGGCAATCAAGAACACTTTTTTGCCAGACTCATGAAGTAAAGCAGCCACTTCTTTATCTAAAGGAAGGACCCCTGATTGTACATCTACAACCATTAAGATAATATCGGCCGCTTCGATGGCTGCTTCAGCTTGTTCGCGAATCGCTGCATCCCATACACTCACATCTTTCTTTTGTTTTTTGAGCATCGCAAGCCCCCCAGTATCGGTCAAAAGAAAATATTTTCCATTGATGGTAATTGGGGCGGTGATACGGTCACGCGTAACACCTGATGCTTCATGAACAATCGATAAACGGTAGTTGAGCATTGCATTAAAAAGGGCGGATTTTCCCACGTTAGGACGCCCTACAATTGCCACGTTAGGAGGGCGTGTAGGTACGATTTCTTCAACGATAGACGTTTCATCACCGGGGAAAGTTTCAATATTTTTTCGACGTGCCATAAGTTCACCTCTTCTATATTAATTTGTTTTTGATTTCTGAATGTTTTGAATGGAGGCAATAATTTCATCAGCGGCCGCCTCGAGAGGGGTGTGTCCGCCGGTTGAGATGAGATGTTGCACCATGTCTTTACATTGGTTTATGACCCAGTCGCGACGCTCTCCACCGGGGAGAATACGTTCGATTGCTGGGGCAATGACATAGGGATGGATGGCCACTTCTAAGTACTCTTCATAGATACATTTATCCATGATGATGTTGGCCAAAGTAAAGAAGTCGCGATAGAGTTTAACCAAGAGTTTGGCAACCATGCAATCGATTTTGCCTGCGGTATAAACCGAGACGAGGGGAAGGCCTGCGATGGCGGCTTCGAGGGTAACAGTCCCTGATGCAGCTAAAGCGGTTCCTGCGCGTTGAATAAGTTCCAAGGAGTTTCCGCGCTCAATGGTCATTTCTGGAAGTTGAGCATGGGGGTGTTTTTTGCGGAACTGCGCGAGAATAGACTGGATTTGTTTTTCACGAGCTTCGTTACTTGCGGAGATCACAAACTTAAGTTCGGGGTGACGTTTTGCCACTTTAGCCAAACAAAGGAGGGAAGGGGGCAAGATGTGCTTAACTTCGCCTTTGCGGCTCCCGGGTAGAACGAGAAAGAGGTTGGGATCACGTTGGATTGTCGGGTTGAGTTTACTTTGAATAATGGGCACAAGAGGATGCCCTGTAAACTTTGCTTTTACACCTGTGTTTGCGAAAAACTCTTCTTCAAACGGAAAAATACAAAGTACTTTTTCGTAGAGTTTAGCCATTTGTGGAATACGTCCTTGACCCCAAGCCCAAACTTTAGGGGAAATATAATAAATCATAGGGATATTATATTTTTTAAGACGTTTTGCGAAACGTATATTGAAACCGGGGTAGTCGATAAAGATGACTAAATCGGGTTTCTCTATTTGAGCGAGTTTTTCAATTTTGCGAAAAATACCGATGAAAAAAGGGAGTTTTTTAATCACTTCAAAGAAACCAAAGAGGTCCATTTGAGCCGCATCTTGAAAGATTTCGACACCAGCAGCGCGCATTTTTTCGCGACCCATCCCAGCGATATGAACTTGATCGCCGAGTTGATCTTTAATGCGAGTTGCGAGTTCTGCGCCGTAGGTATCGCCTGAGGTTTCGCCTGCAAAGAGCCAGATTTTTAAAGGATTCGTCATTTTTTTTCCATAAATAGTTTTATATTTTGCAAAATGGTGTATATTATAATATATATAAATAGAGTGCGAAAATCAAGTCTAATCCAATAAATAACCTAAGAATCGTTCAAAAACATGGATACAATCACTACTCTCACCCCCATGATGCGTCAATACCAAGATGTTAAACGCAGTTTACCTACGGATGCCGTTTTGCTTTTTCGACTCGGTGACTTCTATGAGATGTTTTTTGAAGATGCCCAAAAAGTGGCACCTGTTTTAGAGGTGGTTCTAACCTCGCGCGGTGGGACGCCGATGTGTGGAATCCCTTATCACGCTTTAGATGCTTATTTACCGAAATTGTTAGAAGCTGGATTAAAAGTGGCAATTGCCGAACAAACCGAAGATCCTAAGTTGGCCAAAGGGATTGTTAAACGTGAAGTTACACGTATTATTACGCCCGGTACGCTTTCGGATTCAGCTTTGATGTCGGCGCAAAGTGCCAATTTCTTAGTGGCTTATTTTACAACCAAACAAGGTTATGCCATTGCTTCGTTGGATTTATCAACTGCTGAATTTAAAATGACGCAGCTCACTTCTGAACAAGCCGTCATTACCGAGATGAATCGATTGAGTCCACGTGAAGTGGTCATCCCTGCCTCTTATGAAGAATTATGGAAAAAAGACCCCGATTCAAAACCTGATTTTCTTCAAAATATGATTATTGCCCCTATTCCAGATTATATTTTTACAATGGATTTTGCGGTGGAAAATTTGCAACGTCATTTTGCTGTAAAATCGTTAGATGCCTATGGGGCGCAAGAAGCACCGCTAGGGATTATTACCGCATCAGCAGCATTGTATTATATCTCCGAAACCCTCCATCAAAAAGTGGATCATATTCGTGCACTACATCATTATCGTACGGATCAATCGATGATTTTGGATCCCGTAACATTGCGTCATTTAGAGTTAACAGAAGCTTTGCCTGGTCATACCAAAGAGAGTACGCTTTTTTATCATTTAAATCAAACCGTTACCCCTATGGGGGCACGTTTGTTGCGTGAATGGTTGCTTCGTCCTTTAACACAACCTGCACAAATTCGTGCCCGACTCAATGCAGTTTCTATGTTTGTGCAAGATCCCATGCACCTTGCAGAGTTTCGTGAGGTGGTTTCAGCGATACGAGATTTAGAACGCATTACAGCGCGTATCAATTTAGGGTCTGTCTCTCCACGTGATTTACTCGCACTACGCTATTCTTTAGAGGCGTTGCCAGGGGTTAAACTTCTTTTAGAATCGTATACTGAAATTCCGATGATTCAAAAACAGTTGGGTGAGATTGATTTGTTACCCGAACTTTTAGAGACATTACAGAAAGCGATTGACGAAAATCCTCCAAACACGATTTCGGAGGGTGGAATTTTTGCGCCAGGTTTTGATTCTGCACTCGATGAGTTTCGCGCGGCATCGTCGGAGGGAAAACAGTGGTTAGCCAATGTTCAAGTGCGCGAGCAAGAGCGTACGGGTGTGAAATCGTTAAAAGTACAATATAATCGCGTATTTGGTTATTTTATTGAGATTTCAAAAGCAAATCTTCATGCTGTTCCCGAAGACTATATTCGTAAACAAACCATGGTCAATGCCGAACGTTTTATTACGCCTGAACTCAAAGAGTTGGAAGCTAAAATATTGGGGGCTGATGATAAAGCTAAAGCACTGGAACAACAATTGTTTACACAACTCCGTGCATTTGCTGCTTCGTTTACCACACGCTTGCAAGCAACTGCCCATGCGCTAGCGGTTTTAGATGTTCTTTCCACTTTTGCGGAATTGGCGATTAAATATGCTTATATCTGTCCTGAAATTGTAGAAGAAGCCGTGTTAGATATTGTGGAAGGACGTCATCCCGTATTAGATATTACCTTAGTGAATGATCGTTTTATCCCCAATGATACCTTTTTAGATGAGGATAAACATCGTATGATGATTATCACGGGTCCTAATATGGCAGGTAAATCAACCTATATTCGTCAAACCGCGCTTTTGGTGATTTTGGCGCAAATGGGGGCTTTTTTACCTGCAAAACGTGCGATTATTGGTGTTGCAGATCGTGTGTTTACGCGTATTGGAGCCTCCGATGATATTGCGCGCGGTCAATCTACATTTATGGTAGAGATGGTGGAAACAGCCAATATTTTAAATCATGCCACCGATCGTTCATTGGTGATTTTGGATGAAATTGGACGTGGCACATCTACATTTGACGGTTTAGCGATTGCGTGGGCTGTGGCTGAGGCGCTCTATAATGGGGAAGGGTGTGGGCACCCACGAACGCAGTTTGCAACGCATTATCATGAATTGACTGAACTCTCCATGATTTGTGACGGAATACGTAATTATAATGTGGCGGTTCAAGAATATGGCGAACAAATTATTTTCTTACGTCAAATAATTCCTGGGCCTGCAGATAAATCCTACGGGGTGCATGTTGCCAAATTAGCGGGGCTTCCCAAACAGGTTGTTTCGCGCGCTTTTGAGATTTTGGATAATTTGGAGCGGAATACAATTTCTGCAAGTGGTGAACCTGTGATTGCAGAGCATGTGTTGCATCTTTCGGAGCCTGAGGGGGAATATCGTGTTGAACGCCCTGTTGTTGAAGATGTTAAACCTATCAAAAATGCGAAAAAAGAGAATAAAGATCAACTCACTTTTAATTTTGATGAGTTATAATTTTTTGCCTTGCAATGGTTTGGATAAAACATCTTGAACAAAGTGATCAATAAGTTCTTTGGTGATAAACTGCATGGTAACGACATGGGAGAGTTTACCTTGTTCGGGGGTTTCGCCACACGCAAGGGCATATTTATGAACAATGGATTCATCGGGTCGCGTAAAACATACCGTATTGGCGTAAGGATTGCGTAGAACAAAGAGTCCTGCCTCTTTGAGTTTCTCTTCTAAGTAGACTGCCATTTCTAAACAATGATTGGCTTGTTCTTTAAATCCAAACTCCTTAAATGTGGCAACGCGCCAAAACATTTTTAAGGCTGAGAAACCGTTTCGCGAACAAGATATAGTAGGAATGAGCTGACCCTTAAGGTAAGGGACAGGGGTATCGTTGATGGTGCTTAAAACTTTTTGTGAACACATAAAGATTCCACAAGGTTCGTTGAGCGACATAAATTTGTGTCCTGATACCGCTAAGGAGTCATATTTCGCTTTTTTAACATTACAAATATCGCGAGCCTTTTGATCGTCTAAAAAAGGGAGATATCCGCCCATGAGTGCCATATCTACATGAAGATAATGTGCAATGGGTTTTTTGCGTTTTAATACTTTATGAATGGCAATTTGATCATCCATTGCGCTTTTAAAAGTACCACCAATAGCGGCAACAACTAAAGCGGGACGTGTGATATCAAGTTGTTTTTCAAAGTCTTCCATATCCATTTGTCCATCGGGGTGAGATTTGATAATACAAACCTCTTGATTTTGAATATCAGCAAGTTTTTTTACAGAGTAATGTGCCTCTTCAGAGACGTAAATAATAGGGGGAAGTTTTGATTTTTGAGCGAGCGCTTTGCGTCCGAAATAGATGCCGTGCATGTTCCCATCTGTTCCGCCATTGGTAATAACCCCCCAGTATGTACTCGGTTCATAACCGTATTGTTTAGCCCAAAAATCAATAACGTGTCGTTCAAATTCATCTGTCGACAACATATCCCAGTCTGTTTTCCATGGGTTGCCTACATTAATCAAAGTGAGTTCAGAAAGGCCAGTATCAATGAGCCATTGGTGATAATCTTTGGTATTAACGGTTTGATTAAAAGGATACCCCCATTGCATGAGTTGGTTTTGAACAAGGTTTTGGGCAAGTTGAGATAAATCTTCCATGTTTTTAGAGATATGAGTGTGAGGAGAATTGTGTTTTGGGTGCATGATAAACTCGAGTGTTATTTAATGATTTGACAAGGTTGAGTATGTGTGTTCGGGGGGATGGATCGACCAGGATAAATCGAAGTGTTTATTCCTGTACGAACATTGTCACCAATGATGGCGCCGAGTTTTTTCCGTGATGTTGGGATGAGTTGAGTGCCAACTTTCCAGCAATGCTCTTTTTCATCATGACGGAAATTGGAAGTAATAGTCCCTTCTCCTATATTCACATTGTTACCGATAATGGAGTCTCCAATATAACTCAAATGTGCAACACAAGAATGGTTACCGATAATGCTATTTTTAATTTCGACGCTTTGTCCAATTCGCACATTTTTTCCAATAGAGGTGTTGCCTCGAATGTAGCAGTTGGGGCCAATGCGACAGTTATCACCAATCCACACATTCCCCTCTATATAAACGCCTGATAGGATTTCAGAATTTTCTCCTAAGTGAAGATTTCCTTCTATCGTTGCAAGAGGGTGTACATTACCAATGAGCATGGATTGTTTCATTTGTGCCAAAACATCTTCCATGACATTTAAGAGTTGCCATGGGTATTGAATACATTGAGATTCTTTATCTTTTATAAGAGTTTCAAATAACTCATTTGGGTTGATTGTAATACGCATAAGTTCTGTGCCATTAACATCACAAATCAGGGTATTTTTTTCTATATTTTGCCTAAGTAATTTATGTGAGGGCCAAAAGTTTTCGACAAGGGTGACTGTGCCAAAACGGATATGTCTCTGAAGCTGTCGACGCAACAATTTATCAAAATTACACTCCATGAACTCAAAAGAAGTCAGTGCATCGTTGATAGGAAACATAAACGTTTGTGATGCTTTGATAAATTG
>CAZIVM010000110.1:0-7909 GCA_964542845.1 uncultured Victivallales bacterium | reverse complement strand
ATGTGTTATCTTAGTATTAAAACAATGAAATGGAGTATTCTTATGAATGATAAAAAAACGTTAACATCAACTGAAGCTGCTAAATACTTAGGAGTTTCTCGCTCAAGTTTAGTGGGGTGGATGAAACAAGGTTTGCTTCACGGAGAAGCTACACCGGGCGGACACTACCGCTACACCATTCCAACTCTCGACGCTTTTGCAAAAGCACGCGGAATGACCCTTCCTAACGCAAGCGCATTTACCCATCGCGGGAAAAGACTCCTTGTAATTGAAGATGATCCTGCATTTCGCGCCTTTGTACGCGATGCCATGGAAATTTTTCCAGATGTTGAAATCGAAGAAGCCTCAGATGGAATTCAAGGCGCATTACTTCTTGGCACTTGGCATCCCGATGTGATTCTTTTAGATATTCGTATGCCAAACGTTAATGGGATAGAATTTTTACGTCTTCTCAGAAAAAATACAACAACACATGATGTTAAAATCTTAGTTGTGAGCGCTCAACTTAACCCCGAAATACGCGAAACGCTTGCATCTTTGGATGTGTTAAACGCACTAGAAAAACCCATACGCTTATCGACGTTAGTTACTGAACTCCAACGCATGTTAGGGCTTTCTCTTTAATGAATATTACGCTAAAATGTATCGTAATACTTTTTTGCTATTACACCCAAGGGTTACTATGGGGACAAGACGTTGATTCTCAAGAGATGATTGACCCTGTCGATACAGAAATTTATCCATCGACACCTATAGATGATTTGCATGTCCTCAAAGAGATTCCAGAAATATTAGATTTACCCTATCTTAACTTAAAAACTAATTTTAAGAACGGTGTAGCAACAGATTATAACATTTGGAAAAACGTTAAAAACATTTCCCAAATTAAAGATAGTTGCGTTTATCAAACCCTCTTATTAAATTCAGATTCTGAAATCGCATTAATTCTCGAAATTCCAACACCTGCTTCACAAAATGCTCCCGCCACATGGCAATGGAATGCTAAAAAATTAACTTATTTACCTCAACAAGACTCAGAGTTAGCTATAACGATTATATTTACAACGGATCCCATAGGAGATGTCCAATGGGGCGATGCATGGCGTTTTAATGCTTCTCGCTCCTATGAGTCGGGATATGCAGATGATATGTTCGTTTCTAAAAAAAATATGCGAGGTCGCCCGATTGCAGACGAAGAAAGTTTGTTTCTTTTTAATCATCCACATATTTCACCCGATGCTGGCACTTTTGCTTGGCGAACAATGTATTACCCCTCTTACACAGGAAATACACCGCGCCGCTACTTTTCATCAACACCGACAGGAAGTGCGGGTGATGTTAGTGTATATGCAGAATACAAAGACGAAAAATGGTGTTTAGAATTTCGTAGAAAAAAATTTACACATCATTCTGACGATTTACCGCTTAACCTCGATCAAACAGTTCTGATGCAAATCCGTATTGAAAATTTAAATAACAAAATTTGGCATTCACATGTTTTTTCACTACCTAATTTGAATAACAATGATCATATTTTTGAGGATATATCGGAATGAAATTTTCGAAAATACTTCGTTTAACATTTAGCGTTATGTTCCTAATGACCGTTGCTTTTTGCGTTTTATTTTTATACGCTATTACGCAAAAAATTAAAGATTTTCAAATTGAAGCAGAGCTTGCACACCAACAAATCGAGGTAATACAAAAAGCGCGTCAAACTTATGATCAAGCCGTTCCGCTTGTCTACTGTTACATCATGGGCTCAGAACCGCATCTCACCCATCAAGTCGACAGCTATCTTTTTGAATTATTACAAACCACAGCCGAATGGGCGAATCACAATTCTTTTGCATCAAATGCTTATGCGTCCATATTCAAAATTCGCACAGCATTAAATGTACTTTCTCACCCTGAAAATATCACGGTTCGGAATGAAGCAATTATCTTGATTAATGACCAACTGCGTTTGTTTGGAAAATTCTTGAACGATCAACTTAATTTTGAGCTCTCTTCGAATGGGATATGGTCTAAATCTACCGATTACTTGTTTAATAATTTTTTTCCATATATTTTGTTTTATCTTCTCTCAATGACCGCGTTTTTAATTCTTGCAACGTTAGGGAATCATAGCGTTTTGAATCGTCAACTTCGAAAACTTACAGAAGGGGCGAAGTCGATTAGTCGTGGCGAACTCGGTTTCAGATTTCACCTCACCAAACATTTAGATGAAGAACTTGATTATGTGATGCTAAGCTTTAACCAAATGGCGCAACGACTTCAAAATCAGAGTCAACAAATTGAAAATAAGCATCAACAACTACAAAAAATCACAGAATCACTCATTGAGTCGAATCAACATAAAGATCGTTTTTTAGCCAATATGTCCCACGAACTACGAACCCCGCTAAACGCCATTATCGGTTTTGCAGAACTTTTACATGATCGCGCAGATCGAAACGATGTTGATCGAAACAAACGTTACGCGTCTCAAATTAACCAAGCAGCAGATCACTTACTTGCATTGATTTCCGACTTACTCGATTTGGCACGCATGGACGCGGGAATTAAATCTCCCTCGTTATCGAAGTTCGACTTAATTAGTTGCATCGACTCAACAACAACAATGATTCGCCCAATGCTACACAAAAAAAATCTCTTTTTGAATTGGGATCCCCCTACCCCTGATGATCCTGAATATTATTTTGTGGAATCGGATAGACGTTTCATTTGTCAAATCTTAATTAATTTTCTCAATAATGCTTATAAGTTCACGCATGAAGGAGGAATCACTGTCACGCTAACGCGCGCAGAAGATAATTTCTTAATTTCAGTTAGCGATACAGGGATTGGCATCGCTGAAGAAGATATTCCCCTTGTTTTCAAAGATTTTCATCGATTAGATTCATCTTTATCTGCGAACTACGAAGGCTTAGGTTTAGGCATGACGTTATCAAGGCGCCTCGCCAATCTTTTAGGCGGTGATATTCTACTTGAAAGCACCCTACACCAAGGAAGCACTTTTACATTTGTTTTACCCGTATACCCCATACACCCTCCCTCTCACAAGGACTCCAATCATGAATTATTTTAAAGTATCCATTTTATTTGCAGGCGCACTTTTTTTAACTGCATGTCAAACTCCGAACGAAGTTATAAATCCAATTGTGATTGCATCAATCACAACATTAACAGATAGTGAATTTTCAAATATTGTTATCCCAATGGGGAAAGGATTAATTGAAAACGTAATTAAGGGCAACAACGAAGTTGCATTTCAAAATTGTACAAAAGAACTTCAAGTTCGTATGTTAAACGCCAAAAGCGATCCTAAAATATTTGAGTCTCAATTTGGCAAACTCAAAAACATTCAATACTTAGGCGATTTCAAACAAGATTTAATGCGCACTGCTTTATTCAAAGTTAGTTTTGATTATAAAACATCCAATGGAAAAATATCTGTACGCGAAATTCCAGGTAAAATTGTATTTGCAGAAGAAAAAGGAGTGATCAAAATTTTTGCTTTTTCAATTGCACCGTTTTAGATCAAATTAATTTTTTTCATCTTTAGGAGGGGATTTAACCACACGATAGGTGGTATTGGGGAGTTCGTTTGCCATCTTTTGAAGGACCTCGCTTTCTGTCCCTATCGAAATACATTTAAGCTTAAATTTGAATTTTTCATTACGTTTACGTTTTTGCCAATCTTTAATCATGGATAATGGCGAACGCGCCTCACCATCCGTAAGAAAATAAACTTCATCTATATTTTGTTTTGGGATACGTTTAAGCGCCTCTTCCCACGCATGAATAAAATTAGTCCTCCCTCTGGGCTCTAAGTAAAAACGGACCCCACGTTTGGCATAACTGCCTGCGTTTTTTAACTTCATGTTGATGGGATCTTTGGATGGAAACATGTCGCGCATCTCATTAAAAGTGATAAAACTTAAGGTAATTTTTTCAGAAGAATTTTGAGCTTTGGAATCTAAGAAATCGATCATTTTATCGACTTCTTTTAATAACAATTGATAACGTTCTCCTTGCATCGAACTTGAACGATCAATAATAAAGAGTAAGCGTCGGCCTTCAATCGATTCTCCAAAAAACAACGTATCAATAGAGGGAATCGAAGAAGTATCTTTGATAATATCATTTCCCATCGTAGACAACATCATAAATGTTAAAAGAAATGATAATATCAATTTAAACATGATGATTGTACGAAAGAGAATAATTAGGGAACATCACGCACTTCTGTATAGGTTGTATCACCAATATTATCCGCCATTTCTTTAAGAACAGGACTGGGCCCGCCAACAGAAATACATTTAATTTTGAAAATGCACTTTTTGTTTTTCTTATCATTTTTCCATGTATTGATAAGTTCGACAGGAGATGCTGCCCCCCCATCTGTCATGAAATAAACAACATCAATTTTTTGTTTAGGAATAATCTTAAGCGCAGCCGTCCATGGCACAATAAAATCTGTACCTCCACGCGGTTGTATTAAAGGCTTGATTTCAGCGCGTGCTTTTCTCACCAAGGACTTTGTTTTCATTGTAATGGGTTTGCGCTCTGGATAAATCGTGCAAGCATTGTCAAAGGTAATAAAAGTAACAGTTACAGGCTTTGAAGATTTCTGTGCTTTGGCTTCTAAATAAGTCAAAATAGTGTCGACTTGCGCCTGTAAGTCTGCATGACGAGATCCTGTCATAGAACCGGATCGATCTAATATAAGTAAAACGCGCTCTCCTTCGATTTCAAGACCATAAAACGTTGAATCTATACTTGAATCCACCCATTGAGCTGATGAGATTAAAGAGATTAAAAAAAGTACGAGTACTAAAACGATTTTTTTCATAAAGCTCTCCTTCTATAATGTTGTTATCTTGTATACTATAACATCATTTATCAAAAAAATCAAATACAATTCAATAAATATTCTCAATTATTTTGGGTTTGAACGTGATTTTTTATCTTTTCGTTTACGAGCGTTTTCTTTTTTGATACGTTGTCGATACTCCCAAGGGGGTTCAGGATCATCTTCCGCCCAAAGACCTAAAGCGTGTGCACGTGCTGAATCTTGTAACATTTTAAGATCTGAATCTTTTTTTGCGTATTGATAGTAATACCAAGCAAGCCCATTCTCAACAAGCCAGGCATTCATATCAACGGAATCTAAATAAATACGTGCAATTGTACGTTTATAGCGATCCTTTGAAATAGGTTGAAAAGGGATCTCTTTTTGATAAATAAGATATTTCAATGAATCTAATGAGGCTTGACCATGCGGTTGTTTTTTTTCAGGAGCATCTACGCCGTACAACCGCACTTTAATTTTTTCGGAATCCTTTTGCAAGGTTATCGTATCGGCATCAGAGACTTTTATCACTAATGCCGTATCTAATGATAACGCGATTAAAAATTCTAAAAACATAACTCACCTCATTATGATTTAATTTTTATGAGTTTTCCCCCTCATTGAGATGTCGATTCTTAGTTACTCGGACCTAGAACAATACGCACGGGCTTTCCAATAGCGCGACCTGTACTAATCACAAGATATGCTTCAATATTATTATCGTCGCCCCAAGGTTGTTTCTTTGCCCAACTTTTTGGAATTTTGACATTGACTGCACTATAACCATCAGCTTGAGTGTAAAGAGAATTTGTCAAAGGTTGTTTCGAAAACTCAGCGGATACTGTAAGAGATGTTTTATAGACTTTTGTTTTACCAGCAAGTTTGTATTCAATCCAAACTTTAGGTTTATTTTGTCCAAAATTTTCACCTGTAATCATCAAGAAAGTATCTGCTTCTGCATCATAACGTAGATCAAAATAAGTTTCTCCATCGATTACACTCATGCGTGATGCAGTGTCTAAAGTGGGAGGGACTTGATACACTACTTGAGATGTACGATATGCCGTTGAACGAGGAAATCCTTTCTCTTTAGAGGATGTTTTAACCCATACATCAATAGGGTACTCTTCTAATTGACCACTCAAGAAAGAGGTATCTTGTAAAAATGTATCCGTATAAATACCAGCGTTAATGGCTTTATTATAAACAGTAGACTTATACATCCATAAAGAAGAAATATTTGCAAATCCAACAGTATCAGAAGGGAAAAGATTGCTGTTCATACGGAATGAAATTTTGGAAATTTTAGTAGGGGTCACGGGATCTGCATATTGACCATAAGCCGATGGAGATGCCGTAAAATCAGGATTTTCGTCTTGATAATTCAAAATATTTTTAGAAAATGTATGAATCATTCCGCCTGAAGTCAAAGTAAAATCAAAAGGTTTTGATTTCAACCATCCCACAGCTGGGATAGAAAAGTCACTGGCATAAGCACCATTGGTCCGTGGGGACACCTTTACAAAATAATAGTATGAATCTTGAGTAGAAAGCGATGTGGATTTATCTGTAAACGTATTTGCTTTAAGCCATCCTGAAAATGCCTTTGCTTGAGTGGAATCAGGCGTTAAAGCGCGATAAACACGATAGCAAGACGCCCCCCAAACCGTATTCCATCGCACATCAATAGAGGCATAATCCATACCATGTTCTGCCCCTACAATATCTGTAGTCGGCATTAAACGACGCCCAGTTAAAGCCCCCGTCCATTTCCCGAAAGGATATTGAGTTAAACCTTCGAATTGAGCCAATTTACCTCGCGCAGAAACACAATAATAATAATTTTTACCATAGACACCTGTTGAGTCCGTAAAAGTGAGATTGTCTGCGCCATTAACATTAAAGAAAACTGCACCATATTCAGGTTTTGTTGTGAATTTTTTTTCATAACGAAGAACGATATATCCATCTACACTTTCATAATATTTAGGTTTTGTCCATGAAAGATTAACCCCTTCGATTGAATTATGCAATTTGAGCGCACGAGGCACATCGTGTCTTGACCACCCCTCGGCATAAACAAAATGAGAAAAATGAGTATCGGTTTCGTTTTTTGACATTTTAATGGAGAATAGGAGTGGAGTTCCTAACAAACGTGTTGGGACAAGGTAAGTACAAGAATTTCCTGAACCTTTTGTCAAACTATATTGAGGTTCGCCATCGTTTAAACAAAATACTTGAGCGTAAGTATAATCTTGAATTTTCGGCCATGTCAATTTAATTTGTTTATCGATAGTACCTTGCGTGGCTTCGAGTTTTAAATTCTCAATTCCCAAACCCGATTGATTAATTTTTTCAGCAGAATATTCACTTTCTGCTAAACTATCAGTTGTAATAGCTGTAATTTTCCAATAATAATTGAATCCAATACTATCAATTCCATCTTGATACTCTAAACGACTTGTACCTACAGTGCCACGATATTCGATAACTTTATCATTTTTTTCATGAGCACGATAGATATTATACCCCGTAATAGGGACAATTTGCGATTTATTATTTTTGATATTAGCAGGTTTGCTCCATTTTAATACAACTCCTTTATTGATGGTTGAAATAGAACTAATTTTGGGAGCTTTCAAACGCAACACATTAATATCGACATAAAAAGAGGTTTCTTTATAAGGCCAAGGAGGCGTACAAATACATTTATAGGCTTGCGATTTTGTAATTAAAAGGGTATCTAACTCCCACGTAAATGTTGATCCAGTAACAAGTTCTCCTTGAGTCCCGTAGACCGAAACGGATTCTTCAGGAACAAAGTCTGTAATTTTCTGACGATACAACGCTTGATAATCTGTAGGAATATTTATAATTGTGATGGGCGAATCTGCAACAGGCGTACCTGCACAAAGGCCCAAAGATGCAAACGAAGCAATTGTAATTGCCAACCCAATAAGTGTGTTTTTAACCATGTTTCTACCATTCTGTTTAAGTTTTTAACTTAGAGTACGTTATAATATAGCACACTTTTTAAAAAAAACAAGCGCG
>CAZIVM010000109.1:0-8131 GCA_964542845.1 uncultured Victivallales bacterium | reverse complement strand
AAAATTGTATAACAGCGTTTATATTAACCTTGTTTTGAATACGAATTGAAATCGAAGGATTTATGATGAAATATATTGTTTTTTTGATGATGTTAAGTTTATTTACATTGAATGTGAATGCGGAGTTTAAGGGGGAAGGGGTGCAAACCCAATCCGTTTACTATCCACAAGAGGGTGAACCGCAAGTGTTGATGGGGATTCATATTCAGTCGGTTGATTTTGGTGGACACCCTACGCAAATCGTGTTTGAATTCTCGCCCAAAACACCGATCAGTCAGTTGAGCAATTTTAAATTATGGAGTTCGGACAATGCCCCCTATTTTGCAAAGTCGGTGGCCAAAGAGATTACGCTTTCAGGAAAATTTTCCAAAAACGGAAAACAGCTTATATATAAGTGTTCGGAGGGAGTTGCTTCGCATCAAGTGGCGGGGTCTTATGTGTGGGTTACCGCAGAGATTAGTCCGAAAATAGCGCGAAATGCTGAAATTGATATTTCTGTTAAACATTTTTCATTAAATGGAATGAATGTCAAGTTAACCCATGGGTCGCCCAAAGGAAAAGGAAAAGTTTATCCGAATCCGTATCGTGTGATTACCTATTATCGTTCACGTTGGTTGTTTGCTGAAAATGGAGTGGATAAAGGATGGGGGAATTGGAGTGATGAGTATATGCAGGTGGCAACAGATATTATTTTGTTTCAAGTGGGATGCGATGCAGAAGGGAACTTAACAGGAACAGAAGATAAAATGTTACTCAGTAGTATAAATAAACTTAAACAGGCGCGTAAAAATCAAAAGTCGAGTGCAAAGATTATTCTGGGGATGGCGCACTGTGCTTCTGGGATGAATGCGACGAGTTCCAATGCACAAAAAACAGATCGGTTAATTCAACAAATTGTCGCATTTTTGGATAAACACCAACTTGATGGTATTGATATCGACTGGGAATATCCTGATAATCATTCACAATGGAATAATTTTACAACTTTTATGGCGAAGTTAAAAATCGGACTATTTGCGAAAGGATATACTGTGTCAGCTGCAGTTTCTGCTTTTTATAAATCGCCTACGCCCGCTTTTATGCAAGTGGTAGACTATGTGAATTTTATGACTTATGATGCGCAACGCGAACATTCCACATTCGAACTCTTTAAGAGTGATATTCAATGGGCTCGTAATCAAGGATTAATGAATAGTAAAATTGTAGGAGGACTCCCTTTTTACGGCATGATTTTAGAGGGAAAAACCTCTCAAGGAGTGAGTCGGTGGGATACACAACGCGGTTATGCTTATGTATTAAGTCAGTTTCCTAAAATCGCCTCATCAGAGAACTATTATCAAGATCCGCAACACGGACGCGCTTATTTCAATGGACAAGATATGATTCGTCAAAAATGCAAATATGCTAAGAAACAAAAGATTGGTGGCGTGATGGTTTGGACGTTTGACAATGATGCGCCATACGCAAATTCAAAAGCTTTAGTTCATCCTTTACGCCAAGAACTTCCGCTTTATAAATCTAAAAAATAAACTTTATCTTAAGATAAACTGAATCCAATTTCTTTTTAAATACAAAAAAGCCTCGAACCGCAAAAACGATTCGAGGCTAGTTTTTTATGCGTTAAGACGCATCACAGACTTAGAGTGCTGCTTTGAGAGACTCAAGTTGTGCTGTAAGTTCTGCAGGAAGTTTTGCACCAAATTTTGGGAAATGTTTGGTTTCAACTTCTTCTGTGAATGCTTTCCAACCTGCGGTATCAACACCCAAGAGAAGTGCTTTTTCAGCATCAGAAATATCTAAGCCGTCAAAGTTGAACTCATTAACGAGTGGGAGGTTACCGATAGCAGTTTCTGTAACACCAACTTTACCGTCGCAACGATCAAAGATCCATGCGAGAACGCGTGCGTTTTCGCCGAATCCAGGCCAGAGCCATTTGCCGTTGTCATCTTTACGGAACCAGTTAACGTAGAAGATTTTAGGAAGTTTAGCACCAGGAGTTTTGCCGATGTTAAGCCAGTGTTGGAAGTAGTCACCCATGTTGTAACCACAGAATGGGAGCATTGCAAATGGGTCAAAACGAAGTTGACCAGCACCACCGATAGCAGCAGCAGTCATTTCAGAAGACATAGTTGCGCCGAGGAATACCCCTTGTTCCCATGATTTAGCTTCGTTACAAAGTGGTACAGTTGTTGCACGACGTCCACCGAAGAGGAATGCGCTAACAGGTACACCAGCAGGATCTTCCCACTCAGGAGCGATAACAGGACATTGTGAAGCAGGAGCTGTGAAACGTGCGTTAGGATGTGCAGCGTTCCGGCCAGTTGCTTTACCAATTTCTTCATTCCAAGGACGACGGATCCAGTCAACGAGTTCGCCTGGCTCATCATCGTGTTCTTTCCACCATACGTTACCATCAAGTGTAAGTGCGCAGTTAGAGAAAACAGTGTTTCCTGCGAGAACAGTGCGCATCGCATTGGGGTTAGATTTCATAGATGTACCAGGAGCAACGCCGAAGAAACCAGCTTCTGGGTTGATCGCATAGAGTTGGCCATCAGTACCAAATTTCATCCAAGCGATATCGTCACCGATGGTTTCAACTTTCCAACCTGGGAGAGTAGGTTCCATCATGGCGAGGTTTGTTTTACCGCAAGCAGATGGGAATGCAGCTGTAACAAATTTTGATTTGCCTTCTGGGTTTGTGAGCTTAAGAATAAGCATGTGTTCTGCCATCCAACCTTCGTCGTGAGCAATAGCTGAAGCGATACGAAGCGCAAAACATTTTTTACCGAGAAGTGCGTTACCACCGTAACCAGAACCGAAAGAAATGATTTCGCGTGTTTCTGGGAAGTGAGTAATATATTTGCGATCGATAGGAGCGCAAGGCCATGTCATATCAGGTTGTGTTTCGCCGAGAGGAGCCCCTACGGAGTGAACACATTTAACGTAGTCTTCGCCAGCATCGATAAGTTCGATAACTTTAGAAGAAACGCGAGTCATGATGTGCATGTTACATACAACGTATGCTGAATCAGTGATTTCGAAACCATATTTAGCAATGTTAGAACCGATAGGACCCATTGAGAAAGGAATCACGTACATGGTACGGCCTTTCATGCAACCGGCAAATTCTTTATTAAGAGTTGCGCGCATTTCTGCAGGTGCACACCAGTTGTTTGTAGGACCAGCATCTTCAGCATTTTCTGAACAGATGTAAGTACGCTCTTCAACACGAGCAACGTCACTTGCATCTGTACGGCAAGCATAAGAGTTTGGGATTTTGTCTAATTTGATGAAAACGCCAGCTTTAACTAAAGCGTTAGCTGCTGCGTCGTACTCTTCTTTTGAACCGTCGCAAATGACAACGCGGTCAGGAGTACAGAGGTCGATCCATTGTTGGATCCATGCCTTAGCGTCGGCACGTTGGATGTCTGCAAGTTGCATAATGAATGCTCCTTTAAGGGTTTTAGTTTTTACGAGTTTATTACCGGGGAAAGTTATTCTGTGATTAACTTTTTGCCAGAGAGTGCCTCATAAGCTGCGATGTATTTTTCGCGTGTTTTAGCGACAACATCATCGGGAAGCATTGGGGCAGGGGGTTGTTTATTGAAGTTGACTTCTTCCAACCAGTCACGAACAAATTGTTTGTCGTAAGAGGGAGGGTTTGAGCCCACTTGATATTGATCCATTGGCCAGAATCGTGAAGAATCGGGCGTAAGAACCTCATCAATTAAAATAATTTCGCCATCATACATTCCAAATTCAAATTTGGTGTCTGCGAGAATAATTCCTTTTGTAGCGGCATAATCGCGCGCTTCAGAATAGATACGTAAGGAATAATCTTTTAATGCATTTGCAGTTTCGGTGCCTACGATTTCGCAAGCGCGCTCAAATGAAATGTTTTCATCGTGCAAACCAATTTCTGCTTTAGTAGATGGTGTAAAAATAGGGGTATCCAATTTTTCGCAATTTTGATAACCTGCTCTCATTTGGATGCCACAAACACTGCCTGTTTGTTGGTAGTCTTTCCAGCCTGAACCCACTAAATAGCCACGAACAATACATTCAACGGCAAAGGGGCTTGCTTTTTTAACGATCATTGCACGGCCGGCAAGATCTTTAGCGTAAGGTTGGAGAATTTCGGGGAACTCTTTGACATCGGCAGTAACAATATGATTCTTCATCCATGAGAAACGTTCAAACCAAAAAAGGGCGGTCTGAGTCAGTACGCGCCCTTTGTCTGGAATTCCGTTTGGCATGACCACATCGAACGCACTAATACGGTCGGTGGTTACGAAGAGTAATGTATCGCCTAAATCATAAATATCACGCACTTTACCTTTAGCAATAAGCTTGCAGGCCTCAATTTGAGTTTCAAGTAACGCGTGATTGTGATCATACTTCATCGCTTACCTCGGTGAATGTGTTATTAAGCTTTAATTTCGCCGATTTTCACGGACATCAAGTTTTGACGATGGCCGTTCTTTTTGCTGTATCCTTTACGACGTTTGAATTTGAACACAATCAATTTTTCGCCACGGAAAGTGCCTACGATTTCAGCTTGAACTGAAGCGCTTTTTGCTGCTTCGCCCACTTTGATATCTGCGCCTTCGCCAACAGCTAAAACGTTGTCAAAAGTGATGGTGTCGCCAACGTTGCCTTTTACTAATTCGATAGCAAGGGTGTCGCCTGTAGCAACTTTATACTGTTTTCCTCCTGTAGAGATAACTGCGTACATGATAAATTTCCTTTGGTTAATGGGATTCATAATTTTGGGTGAATTACAATCGTGCTTATAATATAATGCCATTTCTTAAAAAAACAAATAAATTTAACTTTTTTTCTCTTCTTTTTTTAATTTTTTTTTGACAATGTGGTACGATGTGTTATAATTCACGATTTAAACATGCGTGTTTTCAAAATGTTACACGCATGTTTATGTTTAGTTTTCGGATCGAAATAATCTGAAAATAAGATTATTTTTTCTCTTTTTTGGCTTCGGCTGCGGTGGGGAAATCCTTTAATGAACGTTTCGCAAAACGCACTTTTTTGTAGTTGTCAGATTCATACAAAATTCCAAATTCGCCATTGCCTAAATCGCACATGTGGCTATAGGCTGAAGATTCGGGGTTAATTGTGATTTGACGCCCCCATGTTTTTCCATCGTCAGTTGAAAGTTTAACTTTAAGGTTGGAGCGACTTCTATCTGAAGATGGGTTAGAGAAAATTAAACAATTTTTCTTTGTTTTAGGATCTTTAATGGAAATCATAGAACCCATGCACTGTGGTTCAGGAAGTTCAGGGAGCCATTTTGTCTCTTCGAAGGTTTCGCCACCATCTTTACTGATCGCTAATGCGCGTTGACGTTTTCCTGACCCATGGTTACGCATATTTAAAAGGAGTTTTCCGTCAGAGATTTCAGCAACTTCGCATTCGTTGGTGTGCTTTGCTGCATAAGACTTGGAAGATTTCCATGTTTTGCCTTGATCATCAGAATAAATCACGTGTGCAAAATAAGCTTTTTCTTCATTGTTTTTGTGGTTGACACCGATAACATAACGTCCTTTATGTTTTCCTTTTGAGATGATAATTCCTGCGCCAGGGCCTGTTGCAAACCAACCCCATGTTGGGAGCTTGACTTGTTCAGAAATATTTTCGGGCTTACTCCATGTTAATCCGTCATCACTACTACGCGTGACATAAACTAAGCGTGAATCATCACCAAATCCAGCGGCGGTGTTGTACTCGTGAACACGATTCCATACTGCAACAACTGTAATGACACCTGTTTTGGGGTCGACAACAGGGCAAGCATTTCCAATGGTGTATTTGTCAATATCAAGAACTGGAATTTCTTCGCCCCATGTTTTTCCACCATCAGTTGAGCGACGAACAACGGTGTCGATATCTCCTGAATCGCCACTGCCATTTTTACGCAATTCGATAAAAGCAAGAATGGTCCCTTTAGTGGTTTTTGTCATGGTGGGGATGCGATAAGTGTGGCGAGGCGATTTTCCAGTGCCTTCAAAAATGACTTCGCCAATATCAGCGACTGTGCCTTGATCTTTTTGAACATCTTCAGCGGTCACAAAAAACGGAATTGCGAGTGAAGCGCAAACTAACAATGTGGATAATTTCATTTTGTATCCTTGTGTGAAATTTGGGGTTTTATGAGAATAGACTTCGGTATATTATGTTTTTGATAACGGATGAATATATGAGTATCGGGCGATATTTTATTAAAAGGGATAAACTGAATGGAGTCAGGAATGTTCTCTTCAGTGGCATCAAACTTTACATTTAAGGTTTTTTCAATATAATCAAGCGTGATGGGGTGAGTATCGGGAATGTAAGGGTAGAGTGTGGCCGTAAGGTTAACAATTCGTTGTATTTCCTCTCTTACATTTCTGGAATGGGCTAGCGGACGGGCTTGCATGTACCAATATATGACCATGAGACACAAAATTGACCCCATCACATAGATGAAGTATTTAGGCCATTTGATATCGTTGAGTTCCATTGACAATTCCTTTCTAACGAATGTTTGATACTATACTCTTATTTTTGATAAAAATCAAGTGGGAAAAATCTTTTTATTGCTAAAAAATAGACAAAAAAGGTCGTTTTTTCTTTGGGGTTGAAATAAAACATGTTTTTATTCCGAAATCAAAGGCGGATTCGATTTTTCAAGTTCGATATTAGTATCAGAATCATCGAAGTCGACTAAGCGTTTTTGAAGTTTCGCTGATACTTTATTTGTTGCATCCAATGCGCCTAGGGCATTTTCTAGGTGTTTACGTGCTTTATTCATCCCTTGATCAATTTGTGAGAATTCACGTTTGACCCCTGCTAAAATGTTGCCAATTTCAGCCGCTTTTTTCTCAATGGTTAGTGTGGCAAAACCCACATTAAGACTATTCAAAAGCGCGCCTAAGGAGGTGGGCCCTGCAGGTAAAACATTTAAATTTCTCAACTTATCTCCAAATGCCACATCGCGTAATATTTCAGAATAAAGACCTTCTGTCGGGAGAAACATAACCGCAAATGGTGTTGTTACAGGAGGTGAAATATATTTATTATGAATATCTTTTGCTGCTTTTTCGAGCGCTGAAAGCAACGCTTTTTGAGCAATGGTAACTGCAGGGGCATCGCCATTTTCGGTTGCCGTGATCAGACGCTCATAGTCTTCGCGCGGAAATTTGGCATCAATCGGTAGATAGACAGGTGCATCATTTTGTTTTTTGCCAGGAAACTTAATGGCGTATTCGACAAAATCGTTATTTTTTTTGGGGGCGAAGTTAGCGACATATTGTTCGGGGGTGAGATATTCAGCGAGAAGGTTTCCGAGTAAATATTCGCCCCATACACCACGAGATTTAACATTACTGAGTACTTTTTTGAGGTCGCCAACACTTGCGGCAACGGTTCGCATCTCCCCTAAGGCTGTTTGGACCCCTTCAAGGTGTTTGGTGACAATTCCAAACGATTCTTTGAGGCGTTCTTGCAGCATCTCTTGCAATTTTTTATCAACCAACAAACGCATCTCATCAAGTCGTTTTTGATTTTCTTCGTTCATTCCTTTGAGATTGAGTGAAATAGTTTCGCGGATTTGATCTAACTTGGTTTGATTCACTTCTGAGAGTTTTGCAATTTTTTCCCCAAACGAATCGAGTTGCTGTTGCTGACCTTGTCCAATAAGGGTAATTTGCGTATTCAAACTATCGCGTGTGGCATTTAACGATTGATTAAAGTCGCTTCGATTTTGTGCGTTCTCATCACGAACACATTTTTCAATCGCGCTCAAATCTTCTTTTCTAAACCAAAGAAATCCCACCATCCCCATTAAAATAATTAAGAGAATTAAAACAGCATAGATCATTCTTCAATAGCTTTCAAACGAGGGGTTTTTAATATTTTATCGTGATATGCAAGTGTTGAAGAGATAGTAACGATAGGCATAAATAAGATAATAAGTGGCGGACAGAAAAAAGAGATGAAATATGGAATCACCGCTACACCAGAAAGAAAATACTTATTTTCTTTAATTTGTTTTTCAAAAGTTTCAATGGGTATTTTTTTGTGTTCAACAATATACAAACAACTATCAACTACCATATAATAACTTAAAACAAAT
>CAZIVM010000108.1:0-8378 GCA_964542845.1 uncultured Victivallales bacterium | reverse complement strand
ATTGCTTTGACTCTATCTTTATTTTTAAAAAATAATAAAGAAAAAGGGTTATTTTTGAGATTAGTTTGTGCAGAAAATTATTTTTTATGGGATTATTTTTTCGATTGAGGTTTAAAAATCGAAAAAGGGGTGTATTTTAAAATGACTTAATATATTGTCTTATTAACTTCACCCATGGATAAATTTATGACTGAAATCAGAAATGTCGCTATTATCGCTCACGTTGACCACGGTAAAACAACGCTCGTGGATCAAATTATCGCTCAAGCTCACCTCTTCCGTGATCCCTCACAAATGCAAACGTGTGTGATGGACTCCAATGATATTGAACGTGAACGCGGTATTACCATTCTTTCTAAAAATATTTCAGTACGCTATAACGGCGTGAAAATTAATATTTTAGATACCCCTGGGCACGCCGACTTCGGTGGACAGGTTGAGCGCGTTTTGAACCTCGCCGACGGTGTATTGTTGCTCGTCGATGCCGCTGAAGGCCCCATGCCACAAACACGTTTTGTGCTTGATAAAGCCCTTCAACTTGGTTTGAAACCTGTGGTTGTGATTAACAAAGTAGATAAACCCGATTCACGTTGTGATGAAGTGCATAATAAAGTTTTCGATCTCTTCGTTGAGCTTAACGCCACGGACGAACAGCTCGATTTCCCATTACTCTACGCTTCAGGTCGTAGCGGTTGGGCAGATACAACACTTGACGGACCTCGTAACTCTATTGTCCCATTGATGGATGCGATTATTGAACATATTCCTGCGCCTAAAATTGTGGAAGGGCCTGTTCAAATGCAGGTGGCAACACTTGATTATTCTGAGTTTTTAGGTCGTATTGGGGTAGGGCGCGTCTATCGTGGCGAACTCAAACCACGCACACCTTTAGTTCAAATTAAACGTGATGGCACACAAGTTCAGTGTCAATTAAAACAAGTCTTTACCTTTGAAGGATTTGAACGTAAAGAGGCAGAAAGTGTCCCATGTGGCGACTTATGTGCCATTGTAGGACCTGATAGCATTGATATTTCAGATACCATTACAGATGCGAGCGCGCCCGAGAGCTTACCTCCTATTGCGTTGGATGAACCTACATTGACAATGCTTTTCCGCGTGAACGATTCACCCTTTTTTGGTCAAGAAGGAAAATTTGTCTCTTCACGTCACATTCGTGAACGTCTTTTCAAAGAGACCGAAAAAGATGTGGCATTACGCGTGAACGAAATGGAAGGCGATGCGTTTGAAGTGGCGGGTCGTGGGGTGTTGCACCTTTCAATCTTGATTGAGAACATGCGTCGTGAAGGTTACGAACTCTCAGTTTCAAAACCTCACGTTATTTATAAGATGATTGACGGTGTTCGTCATGAACCCATGGAGCTTCTCACAGTTGATGCACCAGATCATACCGCTGGTAAAGTGATTGAACTTGTGGGCGTACGTCGTGGCGAAATGGTTTCAATGGAAAATCATGGTTCACGTACCACGATCAACTTTAATATTCCAACCCGTGGTATCATTGGTTTACGTAGTAAAATTATGACCGCTACCCAAGGGGATGGTATTGTGGCTCACACTTTTGATCACTATGAACCCCACCGTGGTCCTGTTCCACATCGCTTGAATGGTGTTTTGATTTCAATGGCATCAGGAAAAGCGGTTCCTTACGCTATTGATGCGTTACAACAACGTGGTGAATTCTTCGTTGAACCCGGCGACAATATTTATGAAGGTATGGTTGTGGCTGAACACTGTAAAGAGGGCGATCTTGTGGTCAATGTTCAAAAAGAAAAACAGCTCACCAATATGCGTGCTGCTGGTTCTGATAAAGCAATGAAAATTGCCCCCTCACGTAAAATGAGTTTGGAAGAGTGTCTAGAGTACATTGATGAAGACGAATTGGTTGAAACCACGCCTAAATCAATCCGTATGCGTAAGCGCTTCCTTACAGAAAATGATCGTCGCAGAAATCGTAGAACCGAAGAGGATTAATTGTGGCCGTAGACCTTCACAAAGATGAAGAACTCGAAAGAAAGTCGCTTGAATTTGAATTAATCAAGCGACTCTGGGTCTACATACGCCCTCAGGCGTGGAAACTTATCGTTGTGGTGGTCTGCCTCCTTGTGATTACTTGTATTGAGTTGACTGCAATTCATGCCATTGGAGATGCGCTTGATACTTATATTCGTCCGTATGGAAGTGAGAATGCGCTTGCCAAAGATGAGATGCTGTATGGCATTTATATGACGGCAATTACGGTGACGGTGCTCTATATTTCTCAAATGATTCTCACTTTTTTTGAGATGAACTTGATGGTCAATGCGGGACAAAATATTATTTCAAATATGCGTATGGCATTGTTTGAACACGTTCAAAAATTGCCCGCAAACTATTTTGATCGTAACCCGACAGGGAAATTGGTAACGCGTTTAACTAATGATGTAAATAATATTTTAGAGGCGTTTGCTGGGGTTGTTGTCTATCTCATTAAAGACCTCTTTTTGATGGTGGGGATTTTAATTCAAATGTTGTGCGTTTCGCGCTCGTTAACATTGGTGTTACTCATTCCGCTCCCTTTTTTAATTTTGTCATCCCTTTATTTTCGCGTACTTAACCGTAAGGCGTTTCGAGTGTGTCGCGAAACAATGTCGCGCCTCAACTCGTTTATGCACGAATCTTTTTCAGGTATCACGGTTCTGAAATCGTTTGTTCAAGAAAAACGTAGAACGCGCCGTTTTCGTAAATTAAATAACGATACATATCGTGCGCAAATGCGTTCCAACTTTAT
The DNA here is from genome assembly GCA_964542845.1 of uncultured Victivallales bacterium. Classification (GTDB taxonomy): domain Bacteria; phylum Verrucomicrobiota; class Lentisphaeria; order Victivallales; family CAZIVM01; genus CAZIVM01. The sequence continues at coordinate 5,590 of CAZIVM010000108.1, read as the reverse complement.
CTCGGCACTCTTTATCCCTATTGTCGGTTTCTTCACTGCCTTACCAACAGCTTTGCTTCTATGGTATGGCGGAATGCAAGTTTTGGGGGGCGTGATTACGATAGGGGTTATTTTTATTATGATCAACTACTTACGCATGTTTTATGAGCCGATTACCGATTTTTCTCAAAAATATTTATTAATGCAGGCGGCGATGGCATCGGCTGAACGTATTTTTCAAATTATGGATACCCCCGTTGATGGGAATGAAAAATATTTAAGCGAAGAAGAGTCAAAAACCTATTTTAAGGGTGAAGTGAAAGGCAAAATTGAATTTCGCAATGTTTCATTTTCTTATGATGGAAAAAAACAAATTTTGAACAATATATCGTTTGTTATTCAACCTGGAGAGACGCTTGCTTTGGTGGGTGATACGGGGTCTGGAAAAACGACGATTACAAGTTTATTGTGTCGCTTCTATGAAATTGATGAAGGGCAAATTCTTTTAGATGATGTGGATATTCACACGATTCCGATTTCTGCATTGCGCCATCAAATCGCTATCGTGATGCAAGAACCTTTTATTTTTTCGCGTACAATTAATGAAAATATACGCCTTGCAACGGATTCAATTAGCGATGAAGATGTTGTACGTACAGCGAAACACATTGGCGCACATGATTTTATTATGAAGTTACCACAAGGCTATGAAGAACGTTTAACTGAACGTGGATCAAATTTGTCAGCAGGGCAACGTCAGTTGATTACATTTACGCGTGCGCTAGCGCATGCACGTCCGATTATCGTATTGGATGAAGCGACGGCTTCTATTGATTCAGCGACAGAGCATATTGTACAAGAAGCAACGCTTAAATTATTGGAGCAACGTACCTCCATTGTGGTGGCACATCGACTTTCCACAATCCGTCATGCCCATCAAATTTTGGTGTTGCGCCAAGGCGAGATTATCGAACAAGGCAATCATGATACGCTTGTAGCGCAGCATGGACATTATGCGGAAATGATTCAACGTCAATTCAAAGTTTTGGAGGATTGAGATGTCGACGGATGTTGATTCTACAATCATCAATGAAGATGTTGAAAGTGTCGACTCAACAGCTTGTACTTCCACTCTCTCTTCGGGAACACCATCGCAATCTCAACAAGTGATTATTAGACGTCCTACTTGGTTAACCCCACGCCCTTTTAAGGATTCAGCTGCCGAAGAATCTCATCATAATTATATGGCAGCCGCTACGGTTTGGGCGGTTATTTTGGTTACAATATTGGTGTTATTAATCTACTATTTTTATAAAATTTCGCCCCATGTACACTCTAAATTTCATGATGATGCCAACTATTGATCCATTCTTTGTTTTTTGAAAAAATAACCCAAAAATATTCCTTTTAGAGTCAAAAAAGCAAAAAAATGGATTTTTTTTGAAAAAAGGAGAGAATTCGACTTGATTTTTATGTAAAATGGGTGCATTTTATGTAATATAAAATAGACTAAGTTATAAATCACATACTCAACCCTACCTTTGGAGGCTTCCCCCTATGGAAAACCAACCCGCCAAACCTACCATTCGTTTGAAACCTGCTGGTGCAGGACTTAAACCCCCATCAGTTCCTGGTTCTAACCAAACGATTAAATTGCGTCCTGCAGGCGCACCCGTGCCACCCCCACCTTCTTCTTCAAGCAGTACAATTCGTATGGCTGCGCCCGCACCTGCGCCTATACCTCCTCCAATGCCTGCTGATACAAATACAGCACGCGTTCCTTTAATGCAAGGATTGGGTGGCGCTGCTCCCGTTAATGTGACTAACATGATGCCAGGCGCTGCGCCTGCTTATAGCGATACAACTACAGGCCATATCGGTCAAGTGGTTACCCCCCCAGAAATGATGATGACCGAGACTTCAACATCTGTTGTTCCTAAAATGGTTGCACCTCCACCACCTCCTATGCAACAAGGTGGCGCTACAATTAATTTAAAAGCGGTCCCTCCTGGAGCGCAAATGCCACCTCCTGGGGTCTCTCCTTCACAAGCAACGATTAACTTGAAAGCGCCAGGGGCTCCTGCTCAAGAGGCGCCAGGCGTATCTGCAAGTGCTCAAACTATTAACTTAAATGCACCTGCTTCTGGTGGAGCGGCTCCTCGTAAAACATTACAACTTAAAAAACCAGGTTCAGCATCTGCGCCAACCATTAAGTTGCAAGCCAATGCGCCAGCAACCCCTTCTGCTTCTGAGTCTGATACTTCTCGTGATGATTCAATGCCTGTTTCTGATGATGTTGTCCCATTCACACGTTTTGATGCTAAAAACTTAAAAGTGCTTGATGATGGTAAAACAGGGGGAATGCCTCACGCAATTATTGCATCTATCGCATTTATTGCGCTTGCATTTATTGCGTATGCTTTCATCGCTCAATATGTTAACTTATATACATATGGTGGTGTGACTCAAGATCAAACTGGAAAATTTGAAATCGATAAGAAACAATTTGTGTTCCCTGTCGAACGTCCTGTCAACGAATATTTTGGTGTTCCTGGATTCTATCCCATCAAAGATGTTCGTGATGGAAAAGCGGATAAATAATTATAATGCTTAATTCGTAAGCACCGTTGTTTTGTGATAACGGTGCTTTTTTAGTCGATAGACAAGTTAACTAAATAGGCACAAAATTATGAGTAGATATCGCCGTACATTGATTATTGTCGATTACTGTTTAACGCCACGCGAAATGATTCGTAATGCGGGGATCTTAATCGAAAATGATATTATTGTTGGAATTGGTGGAGCATCTGCTTTTGTAATCGATCCTCAAATTCGTGTTTGTAAATATCCGGGCACTTATGCCATGCCAGGATTTATTGATACACATATTCATGGAACAGGAGGGTTCGACTCGACTGCTGCGGCGTCAACTTTGTCAAACTTTCCTACAATGAGCACAACTCTTGCTTCTCATGGGGTTACTACTTTTGTCCCTACCGTTATTTCTGCGCCTCGTAAACAAATGTTAGAGTCTGTTTCGATCCTTTCTGATTTATGCAATCAACCGCAAGTAGGGGCTGTGCCTGTTGGGATTCACATGGAAGGCCCTTATGTCGCACGTTCACGTTTAGGTGCATTTGATTCAGACGATGCAAGTGATAAAATTGACTTTGGTTTTGTCGATGAAATTATCGCTGAAGGCAAAGAAAAAATCAAAATTTGGACTTTTGCTCCTGAACTCCCTCATAGCGTACAATTGGTTGAGCGCTTATGTGAGCATAATATTATTCCTTCTATGGGGCATACCGATGCTGATGTAGACTCTATTCTTAAAGCGATTGATGCGGGTGCGTCGCGATGTACGCATCTTTTTAATGGGATGCCACAGCTTCATCAACGTGACGTTTCGTTGGCCTCGATTGTCTTAACAGATGATCGTATTATTGCCGAAATGATTATGGATGGCGCTCACGTCCACCCACGAATGATCGACTTAACCTACCGTACAAAAGGTAAGGATAGAATTGTAGGGATTTCTGATTCTATTCAAGGGGCAGGGTTGGCAGATGGTACATACAATTTAGGTCAATCCAAAATCAATGTTAAAGGGGGCTATTCATATAGTGAGGAAGGGTTGCTTGCAGGCTCTGCGCTGACGCTTGAAACAGGTTGGCAACGTTTGATGGAGTATACTGGGCTTGAGTCGACAGATGCGGCGGTGTCATTCACCGAACTTCCTGCTCAATCTATTGGTCTCAACGATCGCGGTCTATTGCGACCCGGCTTACGCGCTGATATTGCTATTTATGATACTGTAACCAATACGTCTAGACTTACGTTTGTTGCGGGTAAAATTGTGTATGCAACACAAAAAACTTATATGTGGGATAATTAGATTTACTCTTCCTGCTTCTTTTTTTCATCAATCGGTGCAGAGATAACCACGGTAAACTCCCCTTTGAGCGAACGCCCTTGGGTCGATTCAAACACTTCTTGAGCACTCCCGCGAATTACCTCTTCGTGCGCTTTGGTCGCTTCGCGAATAAAGGCTACTGGACGATTCTCTGGCATAACTTCAGCGAGCTCTTTGATTAGTTTTTCAATACGATGGGGAGACTCATATAAAATAGTGGTTAGGGGCGTATCTACAATGTCTTTCAAAAATGTGCCACGACGTCCCGACTTAACTGGCGGAAAACCCACAAATCGAAAATCAGTGACAGGGAATGCACAGGCCGCTGCTGCGAACGTTACAGCAGAAACTCCTGGGATAATGATTGGCTCAATTCCCGCTTGAACGGCTGCACGCGCTAAGAAAAAGCCGGGGTCCGCAATGGAGGGCATGCCCGCATCCGTTACGAGTGCAATATTGGCTCCCTCTTCAAGTTGACGAATCACGCTATTTGTGCGTTGATGTTCATTATGTGCATGATACGCTTCAACGCGTTTCCCTTCGATCTCAAAATGAGTTAGGAGTCCACGCGTACGGCGTGTGTCTTCGGCTAGAATAACATCCGCTTCCTTTAATATACGGATTGCGCGTAAAGTGATGTCTTCGAGATTTCCAATTGGGGTGGCAACAAGATAAAGAGGCATAATTATTTTTAACTTTTGTTTAGGATTTCATTTGTTTTTTAAACGATAATGTAGTACAGTATATCCAAAACATCAAAAAATCAATAAGGAAATCATAATATGACTGAAAATATTGCAAAAAAACTCACTTTAAATCACTTTTTAGCGCAAAGTGGTCTTTGCTCTCGTCGTCACGCTGTTGAAATGATTGCAGATGGCCGCGTGCGTGTTAATGGCGAAATTTGTACGAATCCAGGTTATCGCGTGGAATCAACCGATATTGTTGAGGCTGATACCCAAACGATTACTGCAGATGATACTGCTAAAGAGAAAGGTTTTGTCTACTTAGCGTTGAATAAGCCTGAAGGATATGAGTGCTCTCGTCCCTCACGCTTCGCAACGCAAACGATTTTTGATTTAGTCAAAATTCCCAATCGCCGACTTTTCTCAGTGGGTCGACTCGATAAAAATTCCGAAGGAATGATTATCTTGACCGATGATGGTGATTTTGCCAATCATTTAACACACCCTTCGCATCAAATCGAAAAAACGTATGTTCTTAAAACAAAATTACCGCTGACCTCTTTTCATTTGGATAAGATTCGACAAGGCATAGAGGATGAGGGCGATTTCTTGCAAGTGAAGAGTATTACACCACGCAAAGCCCCCTATGTATGGGAAGTTGTGCTTACTGAAGGGAAAAAACGCGAAATTCGCCGTATTGTTCGTGCTGTTGACAATCACACTGTTCGTCTCACACGTATTGGTATTGGTAAGCTTTTTATGCACGGTCTCCCTAAAGGTGAATGGGCTTATTTAGATCAAGACGATCTTAATCTTATTCTTTCGTAATGACTTAAGGGGAGGGGAAACTCTTTTAGTTTGTGTATAATTATGCACTATTTCATTGATTATAAAAGGATTATGTATGATTTTGAAGATTTACATTTTTCGTTATCTATAAATATATAAAAACGAATGTTGCATTTTTGACAATTCTTAAAAGATTTCTTTTAAATTTTAACGTCGGTTTGAC
>CAZIVM010000107.1:0-8499 GCA_964542845.1 uncultured Victivallales bacterium | reverse complement strand
CCAAAAATTGACTGATAAATATAATCGTATGCGTGAAGAAGCCGTAGAGTTTGAATCAATTCAAACGGAGGATGCTGAAATTGTTTTGGTTGCCTTTGGGGTGAGCTCACGCATTGCACACGGCGCAGTTAAGCTCCTTCGTGAAAAAGGACATGCGATTGGATTGTTACGTCCTAAGACTCTTTTCCCGTTCCCTGAGAAAGAGATTCATGCGTTGGCTAAAGCACGTAAACACCTTGTTTGTGTTGAATTAAATAATGGTCAAATGGTACAAGATGTGCGTTTGGCAGCGAACGGTTTAATGCCCGTGACATTGATGAACTGGATGGGTGGATATATTCCTTCCTCCGAAGAGTTGGCAGAACGCATTGAAGAGGAGTTTTCATTATGAGTATAAAATATCAAAAAGCTAAAACCCTTTTCGATGAATTTGATCGCAAAGGGGGCGGAAAAGTTTCACATTATTGTCCGGGTTGCGGACACGGCGTGGCGCACAATTTAATTGCAGAGGCGATTGATCAATTAGGGGTACAAGATCAAGTGGTCTTTTGTTCTCCTGTTGGATGTGCGGTGTTTGGTTACTACTATTTTGACACTGGCAATATTCAGTGTTCTCATGGGCGCGCCCCTGCGGTTGCTTCCTCGATTCGTCGTACACATCCTGAAGCTGTGATTATCTCTTATCAAGGCGATGGCGACTTAGCAGGAATTGGTTTATCTCACATTTTACATGCGGCAAATCGTGGCGAAAACATCACTGTTTTCTTCATTAATAATGCCATTTATGGAATGACGGGTGGTCAAATGGCACCGACAACCCTTTTGGGGCAGCGCACGCAAACTACACCGAATGGACGTGTAGAGTTGAATGATGGTGATCCCATTGGAATGTGTGAGTTGGTTTCACAACTGGCGCCTGTGACCTATGTTGAACGCGTCTCGTTAGCAGATACTAAACGTATCATGCAAGCACGCAAAGCGATTAAAAAAGGTTTGGAGTGTCAGGTTAACGGGAAAGGGTTCTCTTTTGTTGAGATTCTTTCACCTTGTCCGATTAACTGGAAAATGGACTCCATTCAAGCACGTGAATGGATGATTTCAACGCTTGAACCGAGTTTCCCGCTCCGCACATTTGTTGATCGTATTGAAGAACGTGCGCCCGAATGTTTTCGTCCTGCAGGAACGCAAGAACTCTCTGATGAAGCGATGCTCGATATTTTAATTGGGGATCATATTATTCCAAGTGCTGCGCCTCAAGATATTGATGATCAAAAAGTCAAAATTGCGGGCTTAGGCGGGATGGGGGTATTGACGGCCGGATCGATGTTAGCTGCCTGTGCAACAACATCGAATTTATATAATAGCTGGGTGCCGTCTTATGGTCCAGAAATGCGAGGCGGAAATGCTTTTGTGAGTGTTTATATTTCTAAAGATCCGATTGCTTCCCCTGTATTTACCGATCCCACAACCTTAATTGCGCTTTCCAATACCGCAATTGATACTTATGTAGAATCGATTACCCCTCAGGGTTATCTTTTTTATAACTCTTCGATTGTCGATCGTGAAATTCGCCGTAAAGATATTAAAGTGTATAAAGTGCCTGCATCCGAAATGGCGCTCTCATTGAATATGCCCGCGACGCAAACAACCATTATGCTTACGGTTTATGCGTTGATTACGGGCGTGGTTACAATGGATAGTATTCGCGATGCAATGAAACAAAAATTTAAGAAAAAGAACATATTAGATGCCAACCTTGCGGCAATTGATTTGGCTATCAAATATTCTCTTGAACAACAATGGATTACGGAGGATTATCATGTTTGTAGATAAAACAAAGATTCATGTGAAGGCGGGCGATGGCGGCAAAGGCTGCGTCAGTTTTCGTCGTGAAAAATACATTCCGAAAGGTGGACCTGATGGGGGCGATGGCGGTGCAGGGGGTAATATCATTATCGAAACTGCGCTCGGTCAACAAAATTTGAATGACTTAATGTTTAATCCACGCTATGAAGCAGAGCGTGGGATTTGCGGTAAAGGGAAAGACATGCATGGTCGTCGTGGTAAAGACGTGATTATTCGTGTCCCTGTTGGAACCGTGATTCGCGATGTTGAAACCCAAGAAGTAATTGCGGATTTAGATGATCAAAAGATGTCGATTAAAGTGGCCAAAGGTGGCAAAGGAGGGTTAGGAAATACCCGTTTTGCAACTTCAACTAACCGTGTGCCTCGTGAATCTACACCTGGTGAACCGGGCGAAGAGCGCGATTTGGAACTCGAACTTAAAACGATTGCTGACTTTGGTCTTGTCGGATATCCTAATGCTGGAAAATCAACATTGATTTCTGCACTTTCTAATGCGCGCCCTAAAGTTGCGCCTTATCCCTTTACAACGCGTCATCCTGTGATTGGAATTGTCGATTGTTTGGACTTACGTCGCTTTTCAATCGCGGATATTCCTGGGTTGATTGATGGCGCCAGCGAAAACGTGGGATTAGGACACGAATTTTTGCGTCATATCGAACGTACACGCGTTTTGATTTACGTTTTAGATATGGCGGGAACAGATGTTCGTGACCCCTTAGACGATTTCACACATTTGAAAAAAGAGTTGGAAGCGTATATGAAAGGGATTACTAAACGTCCCTCTATTATTATTGCAAACAAAATGGATATTCCCGAAGCTGAAGATAATTTGAAACGACTCCGCAAAAAAGTGCGTAAGATGGAAATCTTCCCAGTGAGTGCATCTGAAGGCTACGGAATGGAAGAGTTTGGCGAAATTCTCTTGGCTGTTTTAGACCGTCATGGTGGCCCACGCTCTTGGTGCTAATTTCACAATTTTTACCCCATATATATAAGGATATACACAATGAGTCAGATTGAAGAAATGCCTAAGGCATATGAGCCCAACAGTGTTGAGGCGAAATGGTACCCTTTTTGGGAATCTCAAGGATATTTCAAAGGGAACCCTAAATCGAATAAGAAACCCTATTCAGTGGTTATTCCTCCCCCTAACGTAACAGGGATGCTCCATTTAGGACACGTTTTAAATAATACGCTTCAAGATATTTTAATGCGTTGGCGCAGAATGCAAGGTTATGAAGCGTGCTGGTTTCCCGGGACTGATCATGCAGGTATTGCTACTGAAAGTAAAGTTGAACGTGTCTTGCGCGAATCAGGGCAGGGCGGTCGCGACACCTTAGGTCGTGATGCTTTTATTGAGAAGGTGTGGGATTGGAAAGCGCAATATGGTGGTACAATTATTAATCAGTTGCGCTGTTTAGGATGTTCTTGCGACTGGGAGCGTGAACGTTTTACCATGGATGATGGTTTAAGTGTTGCGGTGCGTAAAGTATTTGTTTCGCTTTATGAGAAAGGGTATATCTATCGCGGACAACGCATGATTAACTGGTGTCCGGTTTCTAAAACTGCCCTTTCGGATGAAGAAGTGATTTACAAAGATGTGTCGGGAAGTTTCTGGCATATTCGTTATCCTTTAAGTGATGGTTCGGGTCATTTAGTTGTGGCGACCACACGCCCTGAAACTTTGTTTGGCGATACGGCTGTTGCGGTTCATCCTGATGATGAGCGTTACAAAGATTGGATTGGTAAAATGGTTAAATTGCCATTGACCGATCGCGAAATTCCGATTGTTGGCGACTTACATGCTGATCCCACGAAAGGCTCGGGTTGCGTTAAAATTACCCCGGCACACGATCCTAACGACTTTGAAGTTGGACTTCGTCATAACCTCCCAATGATCAAGGTGATGAATGATGATGCAACGATGAACGAAAAAGCGGGTGCTTATGCTGGACTCGATCGTTTTGCTTGTCGCAAAAAAGCGGTAGCTGACTTAGAAGCGCAAGGTCTTTTAGAGAAAATTGAACCCATTCAACATAGTGTCGGTTATTCCGAACGTGGCGATGTTCCTATCGAAACATTGATTAGTTATCAATGGTTTGTTAAAATGGAAGACTTAGCCAAACCTGCCTTAGAAGCGGTGACATCGGGGCAAATCAAATTCTATCCAGAACGTTGGGTTAAAACCTACTGTCATTGGCTTGAAAATATTCGCGACTGGTGTATTAGCCGTCAGATTTGGTGGGGTCATCGCATCCCAGCGTGGTATCATGAAATGACGGGCGAAATTTATGTGGGCGAGGTTGATCCTGATCCTGCAACGGGCCCATGGCGTCAAGAAGTAGATGTATTGGATACATGGTTTAGTTCATGGCTTTGGCCGTTCTCAGTGATGGATTGGCCGAATGAATCGGATGAACAAAAGTTCTTCTATCCTACTTCTGACTTGGTAACAGGCCCAGATATTATCTTCTTCTGGGTGGCACGTATGATTATGGCAGGACTCGAATTCAAAGGCGAAATTCCATTTAAGAATGTCTACTATACATCGATTATTCGCGATGATATCGGCCGCAAACTCTCTAAGTCTTTAGGAAACTCTCCAGATCCTATTGATGTGATTCATACTTATGGCGCTGATGCGTTGCGTTTCTCTATGATTTATATTGCTCCAATTGGTATCGATATTCGTTATAGCAACGATAAGTGTGAAATTGGGCGTAACTATGCCAATAAGCTTTGGAATGCTGCCCGTTTCCGTACGATGCAAGGTGAGGTTTCTCAAAACTTCAATACCCTTGATGGCTTAAATAAAGAACATTTAGCTGCTGTTGATTTATGGATTTTAGGGCGTGTTTCACAAGTGATTTCATCGGTGAACGATTCTTTAGAACAATTCCGTTTTAACGAAGCTTGTCGCTCACTTTACGACTTCATGTGGAGCGAATTCTGCGATTGGTATATTGAAGCCTCTAAAAAAGGTTGGAATAATCCTGAAACGCGTGAAACGAAATTACGTGTCTTTGACTATGTCTATTATACGGTTCTTCGTTTACTCCATCCTGTGATGCCGTTCCTCACCGAAGAGCTCGCGCACCGTTTAGGATTCTTAAACGAAGGCGATTCGATCATGGTTCAAGATTATCCTGCTCCCATTTCTGATGATGTTCGTGCAGGATTAGGCATTACCGATGATATTATTAATTTGGTAGAGTCTAATTTCGAATTGATTCGTGCAGGACGTAATCTTCGTTCAACCTATAATATCGCGCCCGGAAAACCGCTTCCTTACTTCTTTAAGCCCGCGGATCGTTCATTCCAAGACTTCATTGAATCTGAGATGGAACTCTTGGTCAACTTGATGCGTGCCGAAGATATTAAAATCGATGCAACATATAAGCCTGATGGCGCCGCGCCGTCTGTTGTGACCCCCGCAGGTACGATTTTCTTACCTTTGGAAGGAATTATCGATGTGGATGCAGAGAAGGGTAAACTCCAAAAGCAACACGATGAACTTCAAGGCTGGATTTCAGCATCTAAAGCTAAATTATCGAATGAACGCTTTGTTTCTAAAGCGCCAGTTAGTGTCGTGGAAGAAGCGAAAATTCACTTATTGGATCTCGAACAACGTTTAGCGCGTGTGATTGAGATGCTTGAAGCGTTTGGTCTCTAAAAAAATAAAAAGCGTTGTCTATTCCGACAACGCTTTTTTTGTATATGACTTAGTAGTGTCCGGTAAAAACCGGCACTACGGGTTACCCACAAGTGTGTGGACGCCGTCGCTTGCTGGACGGCGAATAGGGTGACGCGCGCTATATTTGTGTGTAAGCAAGTCACTCGTGTAAAAAATAATGATGACTTTGATAGGCATGCGATAAACAAATTGTGTTTTTTATTTGTTTTCGAGATATGATTTTAAGACTCTTTATTATTTGACACTTTTTAATTTTTATTTAATGACTTTAAAATCTTCCTTTGCACTTCTATACGGTCGATTTTTCACACAATCCTTTGCGCGATCGCGGGGCGCATTTGTGCCTTGATCGTAGTCTCCAGTTTTTCCCCAGACACTACTGATATGACTTAGGTTTCGTAAGAGACGTAAGTCATTTTTTATTTTAAAAATTACTTTTTGAGTTTGTTGAGGATCATGGATCCTACAGACTGGGTATTATTAAAGTTGCTTTGAAGCCCCACAATGAGCATTTGGGATCCGTCTTGCGACAAATAGACAGAGCCCCCTTGTTCTTGCTGCATACGCTCAGAACTCGACACCGGAAGCCATCCTTTGGCTTGCAGCGAACGCGCAACGGCGGCATTGTTATGCTCAACCGTCCCTGACATCGAAAACTGCATTGAAACTGTTTTGCGATTTGGAAATTCTGTGCATAATACGGGTGTTGCATTTGGAATATCGGGGAGGGCGCGTGGCCATGATGGATTTGGAAGTTTATGGGGGACGCGCATTTTGAAGAAGAGGATTAAACGATCTTGTTCAAGCATCATACAGCGAAATTTTTCACCTTTGATTTTGATTTCTGCGACACAAACCCCGTTAACCATTTTGAACACCGCATTCGGATATTGGCGTTTGAAATGAAAAATAAGATCTTGCATCGTATTATGAAAAATTTCAATGGAGAGTTCCGATTGATACCCATTTAGTTGAATCGGTTCATTCCAAACCTCTGTGGGTACACTTAAAGGGTCAAACCCTGCAAATCCACCTCCGCCCGGTTTTAAGGTAAACACCTCGCCCCAAAGCGCAGTTCCGCAAATGAGTAAACCTAGCGTGATGACAATACGCAATTTAACCATTAGTTTTTATCCAATGTGTTAATGGCTTTAATAATATCTTTTTCAAATTCATGTCCATATACGTCGATGAAAACATATCCCCCATTGATAACCACACGATAGGGATTTCCCAAAATGTACAACACTTTATCTTTTTCGATCTCTTTGAGTTTTTTGCGTTGCACACGATTGGTAAAATCGTAGTAATAGATGCCAATGAAACGTTCGCCAATGCGTAAACGATAAGCAGATTGTGCTTGGGCAGGTTCAGGATAAAGGGGACCCATGCCTGTCATTATCAATTTACAGTTGGAGAAGTGGCGTAAAATGGTGGTATAACTACGCATGTCTTTGTATTTGGAGTAGTCGCGCGAGTCACGAACAATAGAGGTTGATCCATCGGGATTGGTCACACGCATAATGGTATCGGAGTCGTCGACAAGATCATCGTAGGTACAACTTGCACTGCAAAGTAAAATGGAAAGTGAACAACCTAAAATGATTTTTTGCATATCGAACTCCTCAAAGATGTTATTTTTTATCTATATACTATAATATGGCGTAAAAATCAAGAAAATCAAGTATATATTTAGAATTCGACTTGATTTTTTAAGAAAAAAGTGTCATTTTATAGTGATGATAATTTAAATATAGATAAATACGAGGAAAAATAAAGATGGATACCATTGAATTCGATGTTTCATACACCTTCCCAATACTCTGGGAAGATTCCATTTTTGATTCTTCAAATCCAACGTTGGATAGATGGGTTTTAACCCAAAAATTTCCTAAACTTTGCGTATGGATAGAAGCGGATATTTTAACACATTTTCCTGTTCTTCTTTCGCAACTTAGATCTAAGCTCGAAGCCTGGGGTTTTTCTTCCGCATCGATTCAAACGTATTTAGGCGGTGAGGCGCATAAAACAGTCAATGTCGCGCTAGAGATGTGTCAAGAATTGGCGACACAAAAGCTGTGTCGACATTCAGCCGTGATTGCCATAGGAGGCGGCGCATTTTTAGATACAGTGGGCATGGCATGTGCATTGGTTCATCGTGGTGTTCGATTAATTCGTGTGCCGACCACCTCTTTGGCAATGTGCGACTCCGCTGTGGGGGTTAAAAACGCTGTAAATGCTTATCAACAAAAAAATTTTTTAGGTACTTTCAATCCGCCTTTTGCTGTCATTGGCGATACTTCTTTTTTGCATACACTTCCTTATGAAATCTGGCGTTGTGCTATCCCTGAAGCCCTTAAGGTGGCCATGATTTGTGATATCAATTTTTATCATTATCTTTTAAGCGTCAAAGATTTGCTTTGCGCGCGTGATGAACATGTGATGAAAATCATTGTGCGAAAATCTGCCGAATTGCATTATCGTCATATCGCAACACAGGGTGATCCTTTTGAAATGGGTTCGGCGCGTCCGCTTGATTTTGGACACTGGCTTGCGCATCGCTTGGAATTGGTATCAAACTACGCGATTTCACATGGCGAAGCCGTGGCGATTGGTATTGCTTTAGATTCTTTGATTGCGGCTCAACGTGGGTTTATCTCACCTGATGATGCTCGACGCGTTATTCAATTCTTATGCAAGGTGGGATTTAATCTTTTCCCATCTATTTTAGTAGATGCTTTAAAAAATAATTCTGATCATTTATTTGCAGGACTCCTTGAGTTTCGTGAACATTTAGGGGGAGAACTTCATATTACTTTCCCCAATCCTATGGGGTCCCGTTTAGAAGTTGACACCCTTTCACAAGGCGAGTTTGATCTTGCGATTCATCAACTCTCTAGCTTTCTTTAATCGATAAAAAAAACAGCGTCGTAATGACG
>CAZIVM010000106.1:0-8722 GCA_964542845.1 uncultured Victivallales bacterium | reverse complement strand
CAATTCGTCCGCCTCATCGATAAAAGATATGGGAAAAGCGTCAAAAAAAACTTGATTATTGCGCGCGTGTCATGTATATTATATAGTTTATATCTATTTTCATCAACCCATTTTATATTAAAGGTAGATTTATGAAATCCGACATTATCAAAAAAGGCGTTGAACGCGCCCCACATCGTTCTCTTCTCCAAGCAACAGGTCTTTCGCGTGATGACCTCAAGAAACCCTTTATCGCTGTGTGTAATTCTTACACGAGTATCGTTCCAGGGCATTGTCATTTAAACAAAGTTGGCGCACTGATTTGTGAAGAGATTCGCAAAGCAGGAGGTGTCCCTTTTGAGTTTAACACAATGGCCATTTGTGACGGCATTGCGATGGGACACGGCGGAATGAAATTTTCCTTGCCAAGTCGCGAACTCATTGCTGATACTATTGAATCAATGGTCAGCGCACACCCTATGGACGCCATGATTTGTATTCCAAACTGTGATAAAATTGTGCCGGGGATGTTGATGGCATCTTTACGCTTAAATATTCCTACCATTTTTGCTTCAGGAGGCCCGATGGCAGCAGGAGCGGAAAAAGAGGGGCATGCAACGGATTTAATTTCGATTTTTGAAGCGGTTGGAAAATATTCAACAGGTAAAATCGACGAAGAAGAATTGGCAAGCTACGAAGCATGTTCATGTCCGACCCCGGGTTCATGTTCGGGAATGTTCACGGCAAACTCCATGAACTGTTTGACCGAAGTATTGGGTATGGCGCTTCCGGGTAACGGCACATTGCTTGCGGTATCGCCCGAACGTCAAGAGTTCTGGAAAGCTGCTGCGCGTCGTTCTGTAGAAATTGCCAAAGCGCAAGGGCCTTGTCCGCGCGATATTGTCACTGAAAAGTCGATTCACAACGCCTTAGTGGTTGATATGGCCATGGGCGGTTCATCAAATACAGTGCTTCATACCTTGGCGATTGCCAATGAGGCGCAAGTGCCTTTGACCATGCAAATGATGGATAAAATTTCATTAGTAACGCCTAATATTTGTAAAGTTTCACCCTCTTCACATTATCATATTCAAGATGTGGGTGCTGTGGGTGGAATTTCGACTATTATCAAAGAAATTTCGCGTAAAACAGGTTCTATTTATGCCGATGCGCTTACGATTTCTGGCCAAACAATGGGTGAAGTTGCTGCTGCAGCAAAAGATGCGGATGGTACGGTCATTCGTAAGATTGAAGAACCCTACTCAGCTGCGGGCGGACTCGCCATTCTTTATGGTTCACTTGCCCCTAATGGTTCTGTGGTTAAGAGTGCAGGGGTTGATCCTAAGATGTTAGTTCACCGTGGTCCTGCGATTATTTTTGAATCTGAAGAAGAAGCAGGCGAAGGTATTTTAGCTGGCAAAGTTAAACCCGGAAACGTGGTGGTGATTCGTTACGAAGGTCCGCGTGGCGGCCCTGGTATGCAAGAGATGCTTGCGCCCACTTCTTATTTGATGGGACAAGGCTTGGGTGAGTGCTGTGCCTTGATTACGGACGGACGTTTCTCTGGCGGGACACGCGGGGCTTGTATTGGCCACGTTTCTCCAGAAGCAGCGGTTGGCGGTCCTATTGCATTAATTGAAGATGGCGATATGATTTCAATTGATATTCCAAATCGCAAACTTGATATAGAAGTTGCACCTGAAATTTTGGCAGAACGCAAAAAAGCGTGGAAAGCGCCAGAATGTAAGGTTCAATCCAAATGGTTGCGTCGTTACGCATCTATGGCGACATCTGCCGATACTGGTGGTGTACTTGCCGTTCCAACAAACAACAATAACTAAGGTAAATAATTATGGGATTTTCATGTGGTCTTGTCGGACTCCCCAATGTAGGGAAGTCAACTATTTTCAATGCGTTGAGTCGTGGCGGTGCCGCTTCGGCCAACTTCCCTTTCTGTACCATCGAGCCCAATACGGGAATTGTGCCTGTGCCTGATCCTCGTTTGCTCGAACTTGCTAAAATTGAGTCTTCCAAAAAGTTGCTTCCTACAACGTTGAAGTTTATTGATATTGCCGGCTTAGTTGAAGGGGCAAGTCAAGGTCAAGGTTTAGGTAACCAGTTTTTAGGACACATTCGTAATGTCGATGCGGTTGCTCACGTGGTTCGTCTTTTTGAAGACTCCGATGTGGTGCATGTCAATGAACACGTTGATCCTGTTCGCGATCTCGAAGTTATCCAAACCGAATTGATGCTTGCCGATCTTGATTTTGCTGAAAAACGCGTCTCGAAAAAAGGGCGTGGCGTTCCTGATGCCGATACAAAGTTTGAGATGGAACATGGAACTCCTTTGCGCGATATGCTTGCGGAGGGTAAACACCCCGTTTTAAGCGAACTCTCAGAAGATCAAAAAATTGTAGCACAACGTTGGGGTTTAATTACCACCATGCCTGCTTTTGTGATTGCTAATGTGGATGAAGAGGGATTACGCAATTTCGGTAAATCTGATGCCTCAAAACGTTTGATTGAATTCGCGAAAGGCATTGGCATGGAAGTGGTGCCCGTCTGCGGTAAACTCGAAGAAGAACTCTCTCAACTCGATGACGAAGAAGCGACTGAATTCTTGAAAGATTTCGGAATTACAGAAAGTGGACTCAATCGCGTGATTCATACCGGTTATCGTTTGTTGGATTATATCACATTCTTTACGGTTGGGCCTCAAGAAGCACACGCGTGGACGATTGTGAAAGGGACGCTTGCTCCACAAGCTGCTGGAAAAATTCACTCCGATATGGAGCGTGGATTTATTCGTATGGAAGTGGTGGGCTATGATGATTATGTGACAAACGGAAGCTGGTCAAAAGCACGTGATGCAGGTAAACTTCGTATCGAAGGTAAAGAATACGTGGTTCAAGATGGGGATAGCGTTTTTATCCGTTTCTCTGTATAATTAATCCGTTTGAGAGCCTCTCATGTCAGGAAAGTTCAAGGAAATCTTAAAAAGCTCCGTAGGCTTAGGCGTCAGTACCATTCTCAGCAAAGTGCTGGGGGTGGTGCGCGATATGCTTGTGGCGGCGATTTTCGGGACTTCTTCTGCGGGCGGCGCATGGCAACTTGCGTTGGTTGCGCCCAACATGTTTCGTCGGATTTTAGGGGAGGGAGCAGTTGGAACTGCGATGGTGCCATTACTTGCGGATTCAGTGGTTCAACGCCAGAATCGTGAATATGCAGCCTTGCAGTTGCGCACGATTTTATTGACAGTGGGTTCTATTCTCTTGGCGATTGTTGCGCTAGGAATGGTGGCGCCTGTGCTTTATTCGTTAACGTTTACGGATGAGACTTCGATCGATACGATTTATACTTGTATTGCGATTCCTTATGCGATGCCGTATGCGTTCTTTATTTGTTTAGCGGGGGTGGCAACCTCGGCTTTAAATGTTACCAAAAATTTCTTTTGG
Source organism: uncultured Victivallales bacterium (assembly GCA_964542845.1). Classification (GTDB taxonomy): domain Bacteria; phylum Verrucomicrobiota; class Lentisphaeria; order Victivallales; family CAZIVM01; genus CAZIVM01. The sequence goes on along the minus strand of CAZIVM010000106.1, from coordinate 5,288 downwards.
CCCAGTATTACGGGTTTATTTTTTAATATCACAACAATTGTGGTGATTCTTGTTTATTTACTTTTTGATTTAAATTGGAGCGATATTACGCTTTTGGTTTTAATGTGTAGTTCGGTCACACTTTCTGGTGTTCTGCAAATGATTTGTTTACTTTTTCTTTTGAGAAAAGAGGGATTACTCGCCCCGCGTTACTACTGGAATTTGCCGTGGAAAGAGACCCTCTCTTCTTTATTAAAACTCAGTTTTCCTGCCTTAATTGGTGCTTCTGCTTTACAAATTAGCATGACGATTGATTGGTGTTTGGCAAAAATGGTGGGAAATTATGCGGTTGCAGCCTTGAGTTATGCGGAACATATTTCGTTCTTACCCATTAGTGCGGTTGCACTTTCACTTGGCGTGGTCGGACTTGCGCAAATGACGCTTGCTGTTTCTGCAGGGCAAATGGATGAAATGAAACGAATCTATAATTTTGCGATGCGTTATGTTTTATTTTTAAGTATTCCGATGGCGGTGTTTATTTTTGTTTTTGGTGAAGGGATTATTTCGGTATTGTTTCAACGCGGTAAGTTTGATGCGCAGAGTGTACAAGAAACTCTGATTCCGTTGCGTTATCTTGCAATTGCGGTTCCCTTCTTTTGTATGACGAAGATTACAGTGACAGGATTCCATTCTCGAAAAGAGATGCGTACGCCGATGTATATATCAATTCTCTCAAATGTAATTAATATTATTGGGGCGATTATTTTGATGCAATTTTTGGATCATGGGGGGATTGCGTTAGCGATGGGGGTATCGTCGATTTTTTATAATGTGGTGATGATCATTATTGTGCATCGTCAGATTGGTAGTTTTGAATTTTCAAAAGTGATTCGTTCCTGTTGTCGCAGTCTTTTGTGTGCAGGACTCTCCATCCTTCCTATTTTTTATTTGTATGATATGATTCCACGTTACCAACCTTTTGCGAAACTTTCAGGTGAATTTCTCCCCTTGATGGTTGCGGGAGTCTTGTTTTGTTTGATCTATGCGATATTGGGAATTGTGTTTAAATCGGAAGAGATTGCCCCTTTAATGCGTCGATTCAAACGTCAAGCAAAGGGGGTCGCGTGAATTACGAACTTGATCATCAACCCCGTTCGGCGCCCACGCTTTTTCAAAAAATAGGAAAAGTGATTCAAAAACTCGATTACATGCAGATTGTGGCTGGGCTTATTCTTGTAACGTTTGGCATTGTCTTTATTTACGGAAGTGGTTATCAACACGACACGGGGGATTCGGCCGTTTATTGGATTCGTCAGCTCAAATGGACGGGCATCGGCCTCCTCTTTTGGGTGGCATGTGTATTTATTAATTATCGTTTTTGGGCGATTTTGTCGCCTTTATTTTATGTGGGATCGATTGTTTTGTTGGTGATTGTCTTATTTTGGGGGACCAGATATTGGGGGGCGCAACGTTGGTTAGATCTTGGGTTTATGACGATTCAACCTTCTGAAATTGCAAAGTTTGGATTTTTAGCCCTCTCCGCGTGGTTACTCTCCGCGGGGTTTAATGCCAATAAACTTTATACGCTCCTAATGATTTTGGGCTTAATTATCACGCCATTTTATCTTATTTTTATCGAACCAGATTTAGGGACCGCGTTAGTGATTCCTTATGTGGCCTCGGTGCTTTTGTTTGCTTCGGGGCTGAAATGGCGTTGGATTATTGCGGTGATTATATTGATGGGGATTGCAGCCCCCGTTGGATATCAGTTTTTAAAACCGCATCATAAAGAGCGTCTTGAAGTCTTTTTTAACCCCGAAATTGATCCGACTGATAAAGGGTGGAATGCGTTGCAAGCCAAACTGGCCGTGGGAAGTGGGGGAATGACAGGTAAGGGGTTTACAAACGGCACGCTTCATACATTGGGTTATCTTCCTAAGACGGTATCCAATTCAGATTTTATCTTTGCTGTTATTGCTGAAGAGTCGGGTTTTTTAGGGTGTTCCGTTTTTATTTTTGCCTATATTTTGTTGGTGACCTCTGCCATCCGAACCGCTTTTGTGGCGCGCGATATATTTGGTCGACTCCTCTCTCTCGGTATCGGATCGCTTTTCTTTATGCATGCGTTGGTTAACTTAGGAATGCATGTGCAACTTTTCCCTATTACGGGAATCCCTTTGCCATTAGTGAGTTATGGCGGAACGTTTATGGTCACAACCCTCTTTTATATGGGCATACTTCAGTCGATCTACGTGCGACGCAAACGCAATCTTTTTTCTGAAGAACCCAATCATAATATCGATGAAACTTTAACCCCTTAGGATCTCTTTATGCAAAATACACCCGATAATTCTCCGCTCGATTCATCCGCAACTCCGAAAAAAAAGTTTTTACCTTCTTGGTTGAAAGAGACCCTTATTTTTATCATTAAAATAGGTATTGCCGGTTTTATTATATGGTATATTTGTCATAAGGATGATATCGATTTTTCGAAACTATTATTGATTCCCGTATGGGCAATTTTGGTGATGAGTGCTTTGCAATGTTTTCAACATGTGATTGCTGCGGCACGTTGGCGGTATCTCCTTAAGATTCAAAAGGTTGAGATTTCTCTTTGGGAAGCGATAACATTGAATTGGCATAGTTTTTTCTACTCTCTTGTGTTACCCGGGGGTGCCCTCGGCGGAGATGTCGTAAAAGCAACCATTGTTTATAACCGACTTCCTAAGGGTAAACGTCTAGAACCCGCTTTTACCATCTTTATTGATCGTGTGATTGGGATGGTGAGTTTGTTTGGAATGATTCTTTTACTTTCGCCATTGGTTTGGATTTATCGACACCATTTTTCAAATTTTGCATGGGTGATTTTAGCGGTTTTACTGCCTGTTTGCTTGGCAGGAATTGTCTGTGCGTTTGGTTTGTTCTATCATCGTGAAATTTCGCGTATCCCTGGAATTAAACATCTTATGGATTGGGCGGATGGCAAGTCGCACGGTAAAATAGAACGTTTGTTTGAATCGTTCGACCTCTATCGTGGTGCTATGAAGCCCATTATTACGTGGGCTGTTTTGGGTGCTTTTTTAATTCACATGCCGGCTGCGATTATTATCTATGTCGCTGCACTCGGACTACACGCCGTAGAGGCGTTAAAACAAGCTTTGCCTTTTTGGGAGACCGTTTTTACAACTTCTGCGGCGAACACCGCAGGAATGCTACCCTCATTTGGCGGCTTTGGTTTACGTGAAGGGACGAATAAAGTATTGATGGAAGATATGACAGGTATTGCGGGTGGCGATGTTCTTTTACCTGTTTTTACTTATAGTGCGTTGTTAATTATCTTTAATCTCTTAGGGGGGATTTGGATGTTTGTAAAACATAAAGAGACCATGACTCCTCCTTCAGATGATGAGTCTTCAGGTGCTTCGGAGGGGTAATGGCTTTAATTCGACTCGCCACGCTAAATGACGCCGAAGGTGTACTTTCTGTGTATGCCCCTTATATTCAACAGACTGCAATTTCGTTTGAGTACGAAGTGCCCACGCTGGATGCTTATCGTGAACGGATGCGTATGATAGGTGAAAAATATCCTTTTTTAGTTTATGAAGTCGAAGGGAAGATATTAGGATATGCACATGCACGTCCGCAAATGGATCGTGCCGCATATCAATGGAATGCAGAACTCTCCATTTATATGGCAATGGGTGAGACGCATCGAGGCGTTGGTCAACTTTTATTCCGTGCGTTGCTCGAACTTCTCACACTTCAAAATGTTCAAAATGTGTACGGGGGAGTCACATCGCCCAATCCAGCAAGCGAACAACTTCAACTTAAGTTAGGTTTTCATCAAGCGGCGGTTTGGAAGCAAACAGGCTATAAATTTGAAAAGTGGCATGATGTGATTTGGTTTGAAAAACATCTCAATGTTCATCAAGTCCCACCGCAACCTTTTTTGCCTTTTGTACAACTGGGTTCCGACTTAGTGAAAGTTGTCTTGTTGAAATATAATGCAATGTTATCTAGGCATTAAAACAAGAGTGAATATAACAAATAAGCACAAAATAAGGGTAAAAAAGTAAAAAATAACAAAAAAAACGATATTTTTGTGAAATTGGGCTTGCAGTTTCGCAAAAAACGTGTAAATTGTGTATAGAGACACAAGAGAATCGAATGAAAGAAACTCAGGTGTCGGTCGCCATCAAAAATTAATCCGGGAGAACTGGTCTCCCATCAAAACATAACCCGGAGGTACAGTATGGAAATCACCATCAGTGCACGTCATTTTACCGCCACCGAAGAGATGAAACAACGCATCACCGACGCAATTCAAAGTCGTTTTACAGGGTTGTCGATGAAGTTTATCTCAGCTAAAGTGATTTTGACGGTTGAAAATGATGTTCGCGCCACTGCCGAACTCGTCGTTAACGCTAAAGAACATGTGTATGAATCACACAATGCTGATCGAGATGTCATGAAAGCTTTTGATGTTTCTTTAGACAAAGTTGCCGTCCAAGTGAATAAATATATTGATAAGAAACAATCTCACCACTAAAATAAGGAAAAAAATGACTAGTAAAAATGATTTTGCCGCCATGTTAATGGGCGCCGTTGCTCAAATTCGTGCGAACCACCAATATCTCTCAGAGTTGGATGCAGCCACAGGCGATGGCGACCACGGAAGCACGATTTTAAAAGTGATGAACAATCTTGCTGAATCTGTTGAAAATTCTGCGGCTGAAGAGTCTTTGAAAGATCTTCTTTTCAATGCAGGAATGGCTGCAGCTTCAACAGACGGTGGTTCATCCGCACCCTTGATTGGTTCTTTCTTCATGGGAATGGCTGATCCTGTGGAAGACGCAAATGAACTCAATATTGAAGGTGTTAAGTCTGTGATTATTGCAGGAATTGAAGGCATCAAAGCCGATAGTACTGCTCAAATTGGAGACAAAACCATGATGGATGCGTTGCTTCCTGTGTTAAATCATTTGAACGCATCGCCTACACCTGCAACGGTGAAAGAACTTATGGAAAGTTGTGCAAAGATTTCTGCTGAAGGTGCAGAAGCGACCAAACAATTTATTGCAAAGTTCGGCCGTGCGCGCAATTTAGGCGAACGCGTGATTGGTCATGCAGATGCTGGCGCAAACTCTATTGCTTTTATCTTTAAAGGCATGGCAGAAGCGGCTTGCTAAAATAAACCGCAAAATAGAGACAGTGCACTTTGATGTGCGCTGTCTTTTTTTGTTTTAAACGTTAATTTTTTGTGGAACAATCTTTTTTTTAATACGTCTATATGTATATTATATATAGTA
>CAZIVM010000105.1:0-8733 GCA_964542845.1 uncultured Victivallales bacterium | reverse complement strand
GGTCCACTTGACATACTTTCCGAAAATCAATTTTAACACAAAACGGGATATCCCCCTCGGATTAGGTTTATTGTTGTTTGTACGAAAACTATTGTTAGATTAATTTGAAGCGTTCGGAAGGAGTCGAGCAAAATTAGTATCGGTCAGGTCAGAAGGATCATCCATGCTCCAACGTAATGCAAAATCGGGATCAGACGCAATATCCCATATCCAGTCCACAAGTTTCCCCTCGCGGTCAAAAATATAGTAAGGGACACCTAAGGGCGAAGCGAGTCCGTGCGGAACATCTGCCGACACACAATAGAATATCCCTTGCTTATGACGAAACCTCACCACATTCCCACGCGAGGGTTTTCCAAAGCGAGTTACCCACTCATTATAAGTTGTAACCCCCTCAGGAGATGTACGCAAATAATATAAATGTTCTGCGAGATAGTTAAGCCCTACAAGTAACAAAAAAATTACAAATAGGGCTAATCCAGCCCACTTTATACGTTGCATCCAAGGAGAATGTGGAAGAAGAAAGTCGTCCATAACAATCCAAGCATTAGACGTTGATTGAAGAGGTCTCTGCGTTTTTCCACTCAGACTCTAAGCGTTGAACAACAGGCTTGACTTCGTTTTCGATAAAGGTTACAACTTGATCAGGAGCGCGACCAATGAAGTCGACAGGATTGATGATTGCATCAATATCATCTTTGACACTGGCAAATGCAGGATCTTCTTTAATCAAATCAATCAAGTTATTGTCGCCACCTTCTTTAATGTTTTTAGCGGCAGTCATTGAATGGGTACGAATCGCCTCGTGAAGTTCTTGACGATCACCACCACGTTTAACAGCAGCCATCAAAATATTTTCGGTTGCCATGAAAGGCATTTCGTCGCGAACACGGCGTGCAATCACTTTAGGCCACACTTGGAGTCCATCAGTAATATTGGTCAAAATACTTAAGATAACGTCGGTTGCCAAGAACGCTTCTGCAAGAACGATACGACGATTTGCAGAATCATCTAAAGTACGTTCAAACCATTGTGCGGAATGTGTATTTAAAGTGTTTTGTGGGAGACTCATCACATAACGCGCTAATGAACAAATACGTTCACTACGCATGGGGTTGCGTTTGTACGCCATTGCGCTTGAACCGATTTGTTTCTTTTCAAAGGGTTCTTCGATTTCGCGTAAGTTCGCCAATAAACGAATATCGCCCGCAAATTTATATGCACTGGATGCAATCCCTGCAAGGACGTTGATAATCATGTGATCGATTTTGCGCGTGTAGGTTTGACCTGTCACGGCAATCACTTTATCAAAACCCATTTTTTGAGCGACACGTTTTTCGAGTTCAACAACTTTCGAGCCATCGCCATCAAACAAGGCTAAATAGCTCGCTTGGGTTCCTGTGGTTCCTTTAACACTACGGAAAGGAAATTGCGTCATTTCGTGTTCGAGACGCTCCATATCGAAGAGGAAATCTTGAAGATAAAGCGAGAAACGTTTACCCACTGTAACCAACTGTGCAGGTTGATAATGTGTAAATCCTAACTGTGGCATATCTTTATATTCCATACAGAAATCAGCAAGTTGAGCAATCACTTTTGCCAATGACGCACGAATCAATTTCATGCCATCACGAAGCATAATTAACTCCGTATTGTCAGTAATACAGCAACTCGTCGCCCCCAAGTGCATAATAGGACGTGCATTAGGACAAAGATCACCAAAAATGTGAATATGACTCATCACATCATGACGTAACTCTTTTTCTTTTGCTGCAGCAGCTTCAAAATCAATATCATCAAGATGTTGTTTCATTTCATCGATTTGTGCTTGGGTCACAGGAAGTCCTAATTCATGTTCGGCCTCGGCTAACGCCACCCACATACGACGCCATGTAGAAAACTTCTTTTGATCCGACCAGTTGTAACTCATCGCTTCACTTGCATAACGACCCACTAATGGGCTTTGATAACTCGTTTTTTTCATTTTTTTTGCCTTTTCGTTAAAATTTTACGTTTTTTTTACGTTTTTTGGACTTTTCGACTGGATTTTAATTATTTATATATTAATGTAATACATAAACAGAAAATTCAAAATCAAAAACGAAAGAAAATTGAGAATTATGGAAAAAAAAGTATTTGGAATCGTTGTTCGTGTCAAAGATTTGGACGTGTGTCGTCATTTTTATGGCAATATTTTGCGTTTGGGCTCTCCTGTTGTCGACTCCAATATATGGGTAGAGTACCTTCTCCCTGATAGTGGAATCTTGGCGCTCGAAAAAATCGATGGAAAAGCCGACTCGAAACAAGGCAATATCGCGTGGTTTTTTCAAGTAGACAATGTCGAAACTTTTTTACATCGTTTGAAAGATCATGGATATACTCCTGAAGAAGAAATGGAGGAATCCTTGGGATTTAAACTTTATAAGTTCCATGACCCTGAAAATAATCCCTTTATGATTTTTCCAACGCCAGAATTTCGTTAATAGCTCACGCTTTTTACCCCTATAAAGAAAGAGTCACATGAAGTGTCATATTTGTAAAGTTGCCGAAGCTACGATTCATATTCATGAAATTATCAATGGCAAGCAAACTGTTATTCATCTATGTGAAAATTGTGCCAACCTAAAATCAAGCGATGCAGATAATCCGATTAGTTTAGCCTCATTAATTTGTAAAACGGCACAATCCTTACAAGAAAATAGTCATGAAGAGACCGTGTGTCCTCATTGCGGATGGAAACTTTCTCAATTCAGAAAAATGAGTCGTCTAGGTTGCGCGCAGTGCTGGGAAACATTTCAAAGCGTTCTTGCAGATGGACTCCCCAGTATTCATCGCGGAACCACACATGAAGGACTCCGTCCGAATTGCACCCAAACTCGAAAAAAATCAACACGCAAACCTAAATCAAAAGTTGTTACTGAAGAAGAAGTTACAAAACAAATTGAAGTTGATATTCAAAAACAAATCTCTACTTTACAACAAAATTTAAATCTCGCGATCGAAGAAGAAAATTATGAAGAAGCGGCTAAACTTCGTGACCAAATTGCTCAACTCAAAAAGGAGTTGGCATCATGATTAATAACGATTCACCCGTCCACCAACTCCTGGCCCATCAACTCCCTTGGATTCATAATGAAAATTCAATAGAACACATCGCTATATCATCACGGATTCGCATTGCGCGTAATTTGAAAGCGTTTGCATTCCCAATTTTAGCCAACGAAAAAGAACGTGAAAAAATTATTGAAAATGTTTTTACCACGTGTCAGCAAATACCCGCACTCGAAAACGCACTTTACATGCCAATGAAGTCTCTTGACGAACACGCTAAACAAATTTTAGTTGAACGGCGCTTAATGAGCCCGCAATTTCTTGCAGGGGAACCCGGATGTGCATTAATCGTTGATTCCGCCGAAAAAGTGAGCGTGATGATTAACGAAGAAGATCATATTCGTATTCAAACCATTTTATCAGGGTTTTCCCTCCGTGAATGTAGCGATTTAATCTTTCCCATTGAACGTCAGATTGATCAAAAGATTCCGCTTGCTTATCTTGATCCGTTTGGATACCTCACGGCGTGTCCGACGAATGTGGGCACAGGGATGCGCGTTTCGGTAATGCTTCACCTCCCCGCCTTAGTCATTACAGAACAAATTCCAACCATCGCCAGAAGTGCAGCCACCTTAGGACTCACCATTCGTGGCATCATGGGCGAAGGGACAGATAATACAGGCAATCTTTACCAAATTTCAAATCAAAGTACATTGGGCGATACAGAGGCGCAAATTATTGAACGTATTGAAACGGTAATCCACGAAATTATTGGTCATGAAAAGAATATGAGAGAACGTTTGATGACACAACGTAAGTATCAACTCCTCAACCATATAGGGCGCGCCTATGGGGCATTAAAATATGCGCATATTCTTTCTACTAAAGAAGCTATTACCGCCCTTTCTGCCTTATGGTTAGGTTGCGATTTAGCCCTTTTCCCTGAACTCAAAAAAGAGGTCCTTAATCAACTCTTCTTGCATGTTCAATCCGCGCATTTGACCGCGATTGCTGAAAAAGATATTGAAGTTGAGGCACGCGATATATTCCGAGCCAAACTTGTTCGCGATGCGCTTAACAATATGGGTGCGTCATAAAAATATTTCAATTTGTGTTGATCGCTCGTTGAGTTAACTTACAAATTATTTAAAATAAAAAAGCCACGTTATCCGAAAATGACGTGGCTTTTATTTTGAAATCTGAGATTCCCTTATGGTTTCATATCCATTAATTCTTGCATCCATGGAATATTAGGGAAGAAATCTTTATAGAATGAACGAAGCATGTGTTCTAAAGAAACATCTGTAAATTGACATGCATCCATTGCACTTCGCAAAACAGCACGAATATTGGTTTGATCAAACTCAATTTGCGTTGAGAAATAAGGGTATAAATCACCTAAAAGGCGCGCTGCAAGCATCTCGTCTTTATTCGATTCATCCAACTTATATTCTGTTATAGGATAGAAAAGTTGACTACAACGTAAAACTTGTCGAATCATCTTATCAATTTTATCAGTTGAAAGCGGACGATCTCCCGTAATGTGATACGCTTTATTTTCAACAGGTTCACAGAAGAGACGGGCAATCGCTTTTTGAACCAAATCAATCGGCACAAAGTAAATCATTTCAGATGATGATGTATTAAAATGAATTCCTAAATTTGTCACTTCAAATGGGTCTAACTTTCCTTTAGTGCAGCAATGCACTTTGAATTTACCTAAAAATTCAAAAATACGATATACGGCTAAAGGTTTACGAATACGACCATCTGTACTGCGCCCAACAACAATGGCAGGACGATATACCGTAAATGGAATACCTGACTTACGCACTTCCATTTCTGCCATATATTTTGATTCTTCATAAGCATTGTTAAAGCCACTATTAATCGGTGTATCTTCCATCGCTTTGCCTTGGAGTTTACCTGCAACATACGCTGTTGCAACATAATGAAAGGCTTTAACTTTAAGAAGTTTCGCTAAATGAATAACATTACATGTTCCATCATAATTGATACGGAACACTTTACCTTCGGGATCTTTCCCTAAGTTCACATCCGCAGCACAATGGAAAACGGTATCAACCCCTGCAAGAATCGGATCTTGTGCCATAGTCTCAGGGTTAATTGAGGTAACGTCGCCTTCAATGACCGAAATACGTGGCAAAATTTTATCCGCGAGCTCAGGAACACCATCAAATGCACATTGATCACGAATAATCGACTCAGCACGCTTGAGGGTTGAAACATTCGCTTGAGCGCGTACCAGACATACAATTTCGATGTCTTCACGTTGACTCAACAAAAGTGTTGTAAAAGCACTTCCGACTAAGCCGGTAATCCCGGTTAGAAAGATTTTCATTATAAAACGCTCCGTTCTTTATCACTGAATTTGTTTATTGTAAATAATATTTATCTAAAAATCATAAAATATAATATACACCCATTTGATTTTCTTTCAACCCAACTCCTTGATTTTAATATATTTTTATAACTTTTATTATTATTTCAAGGGAAAAATTACATCTTTTTTTAAGATTCATTTGAAACATTTTCACTTAAGAGTATATTATTATTGTTTAAAATTTACTTCTATCTTTAATAACGGAGCCTTTTATGGATCGTTTCTATATTCAAAACATTCTCAACAGTAAAGTATACGATGTTGCCATCGAAACCCCTGTCTGCACCACACAGTTCCTCTCGCAACGTCTTAACAACAATATCTTGATTAAACGTGAAGACATGCAAGATGTTTTTTCGTTTAAAATTCGTGGGGCTTACAACAAAATGGCTCAACTCTCTTCTGAAGAACTCAAACGAGGTGTCGTCGCTGCATCTGCTGGAAACCATGCCCAAGGTGTTGCTCTCTCAGCTAAAAAACTTGGCATTTCAGCAAAAATTGTGATGCCAGTTTCTACCCCTGCAATTAAAGTCAATAGCGTATTGGAACGTGGCGGAGAAGTGATTCTTTTTGGCGATAATTTTGATCAATCTGTACAAGAGGCGCGTCGCATTGAGAAAGAAGAAAACCGCATCTTTATTCACCCTTACGATGACCCGCTTGTGATTGCAGGGCAAGGAACTATTGGCATGGAATTGATTCGTCAGATTTCATCCCCTATTGATGCAATTTTTATCCCTGTAGGGGGTGGAGGGCTCATTGCTGGGGTTGCGGCCTATATCAAATATTTACGCCCAAACACGAAAGTGATTGGCGTCGAATCTGAACACTCAGCATGTTTGCAATTAGCAATGAAAGATAATGCACGCACGCGTTTATCCAAAGTGGGACTCTTCGCTGATGGCGTGGCGGTTGCTCAAATTGGAGAAGAGACATTTAAGCTTTGTCAGCAATACGTTGATGAAGTCATTACCTGTTCAAATGACGATATTTGCGTTGCAATCAAAGAACTCTTTGAAGAGACCCGTACCATTGCAGAACCCTCTGGCGCACTTGCGTTAGCAGGGCTCAAAAAGTATGTCGAGCGCGAAGGGGTTCAAAACCAAACATTGGTCTCAATTTTAAGTGGCGCAAATCTTGATTTCGGAAAATTACGTTATATCTCCGAGCGCGCAGGAGCAGGCGCACAACGCGAAGCCATTTTCTCAGTGGTTATTCCCGAAGAAAACAACAGTTTTCTCACGTTTATCAAATACCTTGCAGGACATAACGTTACGCAATTTTCTTATCGTTATCAAGATAATCATGCCGCTACGGCCGACATTCTGATTGGGGTAACATTGTCAAACCCAAATGAGCGTTACGACATTATGCAAAAATATTCTTTGGCAGGCTACACTATCGTTGATTTAACTGATGATGATATGGTTAAAGGACACGTCAATTATATGGTGGGCGGACACCTCCCGAAAACCGATATTCCAGAACATGTTTATGCCATCCAGTTTCCAGAACGCCCCGGTGCACTTGAATCATTTTTGACCCACTTAAACGGACGTTGGGGAATGTCGTTATTCCACTATCGCTACCAAGGCGGAATCGTCGGAGAAGCCCTCACTGGATTCTTAGTCCCAGATAGCGACACAGAAAAATTCAAGGCGTTCTTAGACAGCACAGGATTTGAATATTATGATGTCTCTAAATCCCCAAGCTACGCTCATTTCTTAAAACGCTAATCTCTTTTTCAATTTAATAAATGGTATCTTTAAGCAAGCATTAAATAGGATACTAAAATCGTTGCGACCCAAAAAATACGGAAGGCGCGATCAAGAAAAATAAGATTTGCCCCGACAACAAATGGAATCAATGCATAAACCACAAGCGGTAGCTGTATCATCGGATATTTGTATAGAATGAAACACGCACATAAAAAGAGAAACGATACCAAACAAATTAAAAATTGAATCTCTTTACTCAAGGTAATGGGTTGTTTTTCATAACGGGATTTAAGCGGAATTAAGTCGCGTGAATAAGTGACTTTTAAATTTTGAGAAGTGTTTAGGACATAATGAACAGGATAGTGCATTAATTCATAGGCTCCCGCGTCATCGGTAGGAACAATCCCTTCCGTACGCGCCACGCCATAGGCTTTACGCAATTTATCGACCTCAAATACTTGTGGGGTTTGAACGGCAATGAGTTGCGAACGATCTAAGGTTTCAAGAACACGTTGATCAGCATCAACGCGTTTTATCGTATCCGTGACATCAGAAGCAAGAATGACCCCTACATGATTATTTTTCGCATATCCAATACAGTCGTTAACCATTTTGGCTGTTAAGAATGGACGTGCCGCATCTTGAACCAAAACATAATGAAACGTATCTGGGATTGCCATCAAAGCGTTTGTTACCGAATCTGCACGCGTCGCGCCCCCTTTAACGAGTTGAATTTTCAAACCCGTATAAGCCCCATCTAAATAGCCACGATATTGTGTCCATTCACCCTCTGGAACCACTAAAAAAATTTGAGGCGGATTAAACATTTCCAAGAGTGTATCTAGTGCATATTGAAACAAATATTTATCGTTAATCATCTCCCATAACTTAGAGGAACCAAAACGTGTCCCAGTCCCTCCCGCAGCCAAAATTACAGCAACGTCTCTCATGCACAACTCCTCGGATTATTTCACACAGCGAAAAACAAATGCAGGAGGCATATTACGCCACACGACAGGAGTCTTTTCGATTTTAGAGAAATATTTTTTGAGTTTAGCACGAAATTTAAGATCTTTAGGCAATGGAGGCTTTACGTAAGAAAATGTGGTAAAATATCCCCCAGGTTTTAAGGACTGTGTAATAGCGGTAAGAAGTTCGTCTTGCAGCGATTCAGGAAAACAAGCCCAAGGTAAACCCGAAATCACGTTATCTAAAAAAGAAATATCACGTTCTTTCATAAAGTCGCCAAGTAACGCTGCGGAACCAATACATAAATCTAAATTTTCGAAGCGTTCAAGGAGTAACGACTCCATATCGGGATTGATTTCAACAGCAAAAAAACGACAGTCGGGTGAAATTTTTTCGCGAATTTGTCCTGTAAAAGCCCCTGTTCCTGGGCCAATCTCAACCACGGCGTGCGCAGACGACAATCCCACATTTGCAGTAATCATCTCTGCAAGATATTTAGAACTGGCACAAATGGCCCCCGTAGTATTCGGTTGTAGCAAGAAAAACTTTAACATTGATATCTCCATACATCATATAAATTTGCGTAATAAG
>CAZIVM010000104.1:0-8746 GCA_964542845.1 uncultured Victivallales bacterium | reverse complement strand
GATTTTTTAGTTATTGAAAAAATTAATACGCACAAAATATCTTAAAACATCATGTTTTTTCGACTTATTAGATAAATGTGATAATTTATCTCTTGAAAAATAACCATGATCTATGTTTTGCGCTTGATTATTTCATACAAATGATGTAGTTTATAGAATGACAACAATAGAACGAAAGGATAGATGTATGACTGATGAATCAATAATGCAAAAATTCCTAAACTCTTACCAAATTAATTTGAAACGACTGTGGCGTCTGGATAAAGGGACCGCCAATCTCATGTTTCGTGTTCTTACTCATGGGCTGGATGATATTATAGAAAATGAGGAGTTTCCAGAGGCAAACACTCAACTCAAGTCTTTCTTCTCAGAAATGAACAATATTGAAGAAATCTTAATATCGAAAACATCAAAGAAAAAACATAACAATCTAGATACAGGTGATATTGACGATGCAGACATCAATATTCCTCCAAAAGAAAAAACATACGAAAGTAGATCTCATCTTTGGGATATACGAGAAGTAGAAATTTATGGAGAAAATGTTTCTCGAGTTCTTCATCTCCCATTTTCAGACACGCGGAGTTACGTCAAGGCAGGGAAAGATGTTTTTATTGATTTAGCCAATACGGGATGTATTTTTAGAAAGAGCAATAATCTTTACGAAATTCGAACCCTAAACGGAATCCAGACATTTGTTCCTATTTCAGACAATTATCGCTTAAGAGTGGTATTGAATACCCTTATCGGAGAATCCAGAAAATCAGGTATTTGTGAAATATCCACGGATACATTTAAACATTATATTCAAACGGATTCTTTTTTCCTCTTGCCCGAAGTTAAACGTGTAATAGACTTCCCCTTATTTGTTAGAAACGATGATGACACGGGACAAATTGTTCAAAACGCATATGATTATCGAAATAAAATATTATCTCTCTACCGCAAATCTGATGACGAATTCCCTTCGTTTGAGGAGGCAAAAAAACGCTTATGTGCGATAGTTGATGCCTTTGAGTTTACATCAAGTGGAGATAAATCACGTGCAATGGCTGCCATTATTACACCGATGCTTCAGTTTTGAGGATGGTTAAAGGGGGCTGTAACACCTTTTACGATGTGTATCGCGTACAGTCCAACAGAAGGACATGGAAGTCAAACGGGTAAAACATATTTTATTAGTGTCCTTTCTGCCCTTTACAATGTTGTTCCCACTCAAATTGCAAAAACAACGTCATCTCAAAACTTGGATTCCGAATTAAATAAAGCATTAACTCAACCGAACTGGTTAATATATTATGATAATATTCGGGGGCAATTTAGACGTCAATATTTAGAATCTTTTTTGACAAATCCCAATCCATCGCTTAGAGAACAGTACGTTTTAATGTTCTCTGCAAATGTAGGCCCTGAAGAAAAAGAGCCATTACTTCCGACCCGTGATATTTTAAACAGAGCCTCCATTATTTCTTTGGAGAAACCTAAGCAGTGGAAAGTTTTCGATGAGGGCTACGTCAAGGATTATGTGCAAGTCCACCATGACGAAATCTTACGTTGCGTTTTAACGATTTGTAAAACATGGGTAGAACAAGGGTGTCTTAAAGATGTCTCCTATAAAGACAATGCCCTTTCAGAATGGGGTAAAATTCTAAATCATATTGTCAAAAATATGTTAGGACTCTCCTCAATTTATAAAGATTTGAAAGGAAATAGAGAAAAACTACTCCGTCCGTTAGATCCATCGCACCCCATTTTGGATCAGCTCTTCTATGATCTTAAAGAATGCAAAAAATTAGATGTTTCTTTACGATGCGCTGAATTAATCGAGGTTATCAAACCGAAATACAAGCACTATCAAACTCTATTTAATACATCGAAGAGGATTACAAATCCATCGTTTCAAAAGAAAATGTGTGAAATTTTAAACGGAAAAACAGAATATATCACGGATGCATATACTTTTTGTGAAAAAAATGAACGTCATGATGGGAAAGACACTACCGCCTATACATTCTACAATAATAATTCACTTGAAGAAGAGGCTATTGATGATTGTGTCAATGATATTAGTCGTAAATCCATTGAAGAGTATTGCGTATTACTTGATTTTTTAGGTAAAGAAACTCTTTTCTCGCTAATCAACGATGACGTCAATCCCGAAACAGAAAAACTTAAAGGAATCATGGAGCGACTAAAGCCAAATAGCGATCCCTACGTTATTCCGAAAGGTTTTATAGACTTAATGTCTTCGTCCTCTTCTGTTTCAAAGGTTGATGAAAACAGTTAATCGCCTAATACCGCCTATAAAAAAAACAAAATTAGATACAAAACGCCTAAGTCGCCTAATTGAAAGGTTATCAACATGGACATTACAGAATTTACAAGTAACTGGACTGAACGTGCTAAAAATAATGAGTTTAGATCCCCCTTTGGACGTAGTAACGAAATATCAAAGGTAGCCTCTATAGTTTCTTCTGGGGGCGGTATTTCAAGCTGCCTATTGCTGGCAGAGCCAGGCGTCGGAAAAACCGCGATTGTGGAGGGGGTGGCAATAGATATTGTTACAAACAAAATCTCACAATTAAAAGATTTTGAGGTTCTAGCATTGAATATGGCTAGTTTGCGTTCTGGAACAAAGTTCGTCGGAGAATTAGAGGAAAAACTTGAACTTCTTTTTGAATACTTCGAAAGCACTCCTAATTCCATTTTGTTTATCGATGAAATTCACATGATTATGGGTGCAGGTGCAACAAAAGATGACGAGGCATCTACCATAGGAAATTATTTAAAGGAGAAATTGGCACGAGGCGTCATTCGGTGTATTGGGGCTACAACAAATTCAGAATATAACCAATACATTAAAAATGATCAAGCTCTCGTTCGCCGGTTCGAAACAATTTTAGTGCCTGAGTTTTCAGCAACAGTCACGCTCAGCGCTTTACGGTACTTAACGGAAGAATGGCAGAAAAAGTATGCAATACAAATTTCAAATGGCGCATGCAAGGAAGCAATACGATTGTCAACAGAGTTGTCGCAATATATAGGCGAGTATTTTCCTGGGAAAGCGATTAAGATCATTGAACAAGGATTATCACATTTAAGTGGAAAAATAGAATCTCACACCGTGGGTTATGAGATCGAACGCCTACTCAACGAAAAAAGAGAAGAACTTAAATTCCTGGAACGGGAAAATAACAGTGAAGATGAGATTGAAATTGACCAGTTAAAAAACGAGGTTCAAATGCTTGAAAAGTCGCTTGCTGAAGAGATGGCAATGAATCCTGAACGCACCATTTTGTCGGCTTTAATGACCACCAAAAAGAAACTCTCCTTTATAGAGAAACATTACGCCACTTTTTCCACAAAAGAACAAGAAGAGATACAAGAATTATACAATACTCGTCTTAAAGAATATGCCGACAGAATAAATGAACTTAATTCCCAATTAGACAATATCCCCTTACGAAAATTAACAGATCAACTAACCGAATTAAATTTGAAATCATTTATCACCGATTTAAACAGATCATCTTAGGCGGATTAGGCATATTAGGCGACACACACACAAATTTCACTCATCACCATAGGCGACCTTAGGCGGAACTTCAACTTTCACGCTTTTGCAACATTTCCCCTCAAAGATTCTATTGAATTTTACTTGCAATTTGTTAGAATAGGGTATATATTATTTATAGTAATTTATATAGTGAAAAAGAACCGAAAGGCAAGGTATGTTTGAGCAGGCATTTAAAAATATTGATGATAAACTCCACAAAGATTCAGGATGTGGTTCCGAACTCGATTATGTGGAGCAGTCTTCATGGATTCTTTTTCTTCGTTATTTAGACGATTTAGAAGAAACAAAATCGTTAAACGCCGAACTCGCGGGCGAAGCATATACCCCTATTATTGCGCAACCCTATCGTTGGTCGACATGGGCTGCTCCCAAAAATGCAGAAGGAAAAATTGATGTTCATGCGCGCCTTTCGGGGGATGATCTTATTGAATTTGTCAATAATCGACTCTTTCCATACTTAAAGAAGTTTAAGGAACAAAGTGCATCTTCATCTACGATTGAATATAAAATTGGCGAGATTTTCACCGAACTCAAAAATAAAGTGACCAGTGGATATACATTAAGTGATGTTTTGGATTTAGTCGACACCCTCAAGTTCCAAACCAGCGAAGAGAAACATGAGATGAGTCATCTTTATGAGAGTCGCATCAACAATATGGGGAATGCGGGGCGTAATGGGGGCGAATATTATACCCCTCGTCCACTCATTCGTACGATTGTGCGCATGGTGTCACCTGAGATTGGCAAAACGATTTATGATGGAGCGTGCGGAAGTGCGGGCTTTTTATGCGAGGCATTCACGCATCTCAAAGAGAAAGCGGTCTCGACTCACGAGCATGCAATTTTGCAGACGTCTACATTTTATGGCAAGGAGAAAAAAGGGTTGGCGTATATTATTGGGATTATGAACATGATTCTTCATGGAATTGAGGCGCCTAACATTATTCATCGGAATACCCTTTCTGAAAATTTAATGGATGTCCAAGAGAAAGATCGTTTTGATTTTATTCTTGCCAATCCGCCGTTTGGGGGAAAAGAACGTGCAGAGGTTCAGCAAAACTTCCCGATTCGTAGTGGTGAAACGGCGTATTTATTCCTTCAGCACTTTATTCGTTATCTTCGTGCAGGCGGACGTGCAGGGATTGTCATTAAAAACACCTTTTTGAGCAATGGAGACGCAGCAAGCATTGCGTTACGTCGCAAACTTTTAGACGAGTGCAATGTCACGGCAATTTTAGAACTCCCACAAAAGGTTTTTTCGGCGGGAGTCAAAACGGTGGTTCTCTTTTTTGAGAAAGGGGCGCCCTCGCGCGATATTTGGTACTACCAACTCAATCTCGACCGTAATTTGGGCAAAACGAACCCCCTTACAGAGAATGATCTTGCGGAACTTGAGGCGTTGTATGCCACACAAGCTGACTCCCCCAATTCATGGACAGTCCGCGTAGCTGACCTAGACCCCAACACCCTTGATCTCTCTGTCAAAAATCCGAATAAACAAGAAGTTGAGACGCACCGTGAACCGACCCAGATTTTAGCCGATATCCAAGCATTAAACGTTGAAAATGAACAAATCCTCCAACGCATCACCGCCCTCTTGGAGGTGAACTCATGACCACAAGTCTACAGTTTATGATTTACAATACACCGCAAGAAGATATTTCAATTAATGTGGTGGTCAAAGACGATACCATTTGGCTTTCACAAAAAGCTATGTCAGAACTTTTCGGTATAAAAATTCCGGCAATCTGCAAACATTTGAAAAACATTTTTGAGGAAGGTGAACTCATCGAAACAGTGGTTGTTTCCAAAATGGAAATAACCACACCCCATGGTGCTATTGAGGGGAAAACACAAACAAATTCGGTTCAACTTTACAATCTTGATGCCATTATTTCTGTAGGTTATCGCGTAAATTCCATGCGCGCTACGCAATTTCGTATTTGGGCCACACAAACATTAAAAAATTATATGATAAATGGGTTTGTCGTTGATGAAGAACGATTGAAACAAGGCACCAATATCTTTGGAAAAGATCATTTTCGTAAATTATTGGAAACGGTCCGCTCTATTCGTGCGAGCGAGCGACGCATTTGGCAACAAATTACCGACATCTTTGCTGAGTGCAGTATCGGGTATGATGCCAAATCTAAGACCGCCACGCAATTTTATGCTATGGTACAAAATAAATTTCACTTTGCCATTACTGGAAAAACTGCTGCTGAAATCATTGCCAGTGAGGTTAATCGTGAAAAACCTCATGCAGGGCTCAAAACATGGAAAAACTCACCCGATGGGCGTATCCTAAAATCCGATGTCAAAGTGGCAAAAAATTACCTTTCAGAAGCTGAAATAAAGCGCCTTGAACGAACGGTCTCTGGTTATTTCGATTATATTGAAGATTTAATTGAGCGTGAAACACCTTTTTCAATGGAAAGTTTTGCTGAAAGTGTAAATGAATTCCTTGCCTTCCGAAAGTATCAAATCTTAGAAGGATTTGGGAAAATCACGAAAGCACAAGCCGATCGCCTTGCAGAACAAGAGTATGATGCCTTCAATAAATCTCAAACTATCGAAAGTGATTTCGATCGCACTATCAAACATCTTGCACAAATTAATGGCGAGGTAAAATCATGACAAATAAAAAATTTATTGCCCCTGCGTTAGATAAAAACTCGTTTACATGCCCGCATTGCGACGTTCTTGCGCAACACACAAAAGTTGATCTTTATTTAGGGGGAACGAAGTCAAACACAGCCTATACTACGTGCTGTTCTTGCAATCAAAAAATTGTTTGGCATAATATCCCTAAATACGATAACGTCAATGGATACGTAAATGATTATAAAATTCTTTATCCATCAACGCATTCCATTCCAATGCCCAATGAAGACCTCCCTGAAGATATAAAGCAAGATTATATGGAAGCACGCGAAATCTGCAACCTTTCTCCGCGATCGGCGTGTGCATTGTTGCGCCTTGCGCTTCAAAAGCTATGTAAACACTTAGGCGAAAGTGGATCTATTAATGATATGATAGGATCACTCGTAAAAAAAGGACTCCCCCTCCTTGTCCAACAGGCATTGGATGTGATTCGTGTTGTCGGGAATAATGCCGTTCATCCTGGCGAAATTGACTTAACGGATGATGTTGAGACGGCAACGCAAATATTTAGTTGGATTAACTTCATCACAGAAAAATTGATTTCTAATCCCAAACAGCTAAACGCACTTTATGCATCACTTCCACAAAAATCTCAAGACGCCATCGCCAAACGAGATAAGGTGGCGCCATGATTCTCAATAAACAAAATTGGAAGTCCGCTAAACTCGGTGACGTCTATAATATACAAATTGGAAAGACACCACCACGTGCTAGTATCAAATATTGGGATAGGCTCAAAGAGACACGCAATATTTGGCTCTCTATTGCAGATATGAATAACACTCAAGATAGGTTTATTTATGATAGCAAGGAATATATTTCAAATGATGCATTGTCTTTAATGAAAAAGGTAAAAAAAGGAACGCTACTTGTTAGTTTTAAGCTCACGTTGGGACGTCTTGCTTTTTGCGGAATTGATATGTACACAAATGAAGCTATTGCGGCACTGCATCCCAAAGGAACTGCAATAAATAGTGAATACCTTTATTACTACTTTACATTTTTTAATTGGGATAAATATGCAGAACAAGATATTAAAGTTAAAGGAAAAACGTTAAATAAACAAAAACTCAACAAAATAAACATCTCTTATCCTGATTCATTGGCGGAGCAGGAGGCGATTGTCGACTACCTTGATAAGGCGTTTGCCGACATCGAACAGTTCAAAACCAACGCCGAAAAAAATCTTCAAAACGTCCGAGAACTCTATCAGTCGACCCTTTCTTCCCTCCTCTCCCCCAAACCTCATTGGAAATCCGAAAAACTCGGACATATTTGCTCTAAGATAGGCTCAGGTGCAACACCAAAGGGCGGAGAAAAGAATTATAAACCTTCAGGAATTTCTCTTGTTCGTAGCATGAACGTTCACAATAATTTTTTTAAGCATGATAAATTAGCTTTTATTGATGACATGCAAGCCAATGAACTTTCTAATGTGGAGATTTTTCCCAATGACATTTTACTAAACATTACAGGAGCATCAATTGCGCGTTGTTGCATCGTGCCAACGAACATACTTCCTGCACGTGTAAATCAACATGTATCAATTTTACGAATATCATTTATAAATCTTTCGCAACAATTCGTATGCAATTACTTGATTTCACCTTTAACGCAAGCTCAATTATTGAGAATGGGAGAAGATGGCGCAACTCGCCAAGCCCTTACAAAAGAACAATTAATTAATTTCTCAATATTCTATCCGCCGACATTGGCGGAGCAGGAATCTATTGTGAGCCAGTTAGACGCGCTCCAAACGGAGATTAAGCGTTTAGAAACCCACTACGAACAGCAAATCGTCCACGCCACCGCCCTCAAACAATCCCTCCTCTCCCAAATCTTCGAGGTGACCCCATGACAAACAAAACGCTTCCTTGTGCTCTTTACGCTTCTGGTATTTATTTAGAAGGTGCTATTGCCGAGATTAAGGTAACTAACCATTTACAGCCTCTGTGGGAATTGATAATGAACTCAATCGAGTCATTTGATGAAAATATGTCAAATGGTAAGATTGTTATTAATTTTTACTTTACAGCGGGGGAAGTCCCTATCCTTGATAAGATTGAAGTTATTGATAATGGCATTGGCTTTGACAATGAAAACTTTTCACGTTTTCAAGTTTTTAAGGATTCGCGAAAAGGGTACAATAATAAGGGCTCAGGGCGATTTCAAGTTCTAAACGCTTTCGGTAATGTAACCTACTCAAGTATATATAAGGAAGATGAAAAATATTTTGAGCGCGTCTTTGACTTTAATAAACATAACTTAAAAGATAATTCTTGTATTTATTATAGATCTTGCAGTGAAGTAGATGCAAATGAAACAGGCACGAAAGTTACAGTATCAAGCCCAGCGCGAATTAAAGCTAACTCGACACGAGATATTATGGTTCAGTATAACACTGCAACACCACAGGATATAAAAGATGCAATAATTGAACATTTTCTTGGCAATTTATGCATAAGAACCAATATCCCATATTTTGAAATCAACGCATACAGTAAT
>CAZIVM010000103.1:7605-8825 GCA_964542845.1 uncultured Victivallales bacterium | reverse complement strand
CGTTGAACAAGGGGATCTTTGATGAGGGCGTGCATGATTGCCCAAGCGGCGTCGCCATGCCCCGCCGTTGCGGTGCGTTTGGTCTTAAATGTGGCGGTGCGGTCGCCCGTCATTGCGTTAGTGATCGACAAGAACGCGCGTGCAATGTCGGCATGATTGGGATCCCATTTAATAATTCCGCGTCCGATCACATCTTGCGCTTTTACAACCATTTGAATTTTAAGATCATTCGCGTAGTGAATCCCTGTGGCGCGCGGGTAGAACATGCGGACAGCTTCCAACACGCCCGTGCCTTGTTTGGTCGTGTCGATGGCGAGATGTTCAACGTGGTAGGCGTTGCAAATTTTTTGAATTTGGTCGGCTTGATACTGCCAATTATAACCGCGCATATCAATTTTTTCAAGGATCCTAAAATTTTTATTATGTGCAGTCGGTGGCGCAATCACTACCACCACAGAGCCGTCGCCCATGCGTGCGGGGTCGTAGCCCACCCACACGGGGTAAGGATATTTAATGCGTGAAGTGGGGGAGAAGTCTTTCCAGTGGGTGGGGTCGTCGTGGCACTTGAGCAACTGTTCAAATTGAAAGACGCATCCTGCCGTGTCGATAAAATGACAGTCAAAAAGTTGTTTATAGGCTTCAGGGGAATATTCTTCAATCAGTGCTTTTTTATCAAACAAATTGCAACCGTCTCTTTCGGCGTCGTCAAGTGTAATAATTCTGCGCCAAACGCCGTCGGGGCAAAGTCGGCCACCGTCTCTCAACTCTTTTCTTGAGGGGAACTCCACGCTTTTTTTATTTCTTTTTGCCAAGTTATCGTTGTATTCGTCCCCGCTCCATTTGGGATACGCTTCGTGCGTTTTTGTTGAGGGGGTGGAAAAATAGGTGCGCGTCCATTTTTTATGGGCGGCCATAGCGGAGGCGAGTTTATCGAGTTCGGCAAATTTTCCAATCCAAAAATATTCGTCCACGTACACATCCCCGTGGTAACCTTGCGAGGTGGCGGAATTTGTTGAGAGGAAATAGAGCGTTGTAATCTCTTCTTTAGGTGAATTTTTGGAATAGATTTGAATTTCGTCTTTGCCTTTTAGATCGATATTGCACCAGGCTTTGGCGAACGCTTTAATGTAGGTGCGAAAAATTCCACTTTGTGCTTTTGATGCGGAGAGAAAAACCTTGTTTTTCCCTGTAAGAATGGCGTCGGCGAGCGCTTCACGTGC
>CAZIVM010000103.1:0-7505 GCA_964542845.1 uncultured Victivallales bacterium | reverse complement strand
AGAGAAAAACCTTGTTTTTCCCTGTAAGAATGGCGTCGGCGAGCGCTTCACGTGCAAAATAATAAGTTAAGCCAATTTGACGCGATTTAAGAATATTTCTGACGCGTTCTTTTATGTGGCTATACAACTCTTTTTGATATTGGAAAAGTCCTTCCATGAAGTGTTCAAAAATATAATCGTCTGAGAAGTCGGAAAAATCATTTTTTGCGGATTCGTTTTTGCTTTTTGATTTTCGTTCAACGGCTCGCCCGACGGATTCAATTTGTGTTTTTTCGTAATTTTCTTTTTCGGCCCGGAGTTGGAGACGCGCTTTGAGTTGCGCCACGCGTCGCGCTTCATCGAGTTTGACAAGGCGTTCAAGCGTATCCATAGCAATTTGAATTTCGCGAAGTTCAAGGGCAGTTTTTGGGTCTTTGGAGATCAGATAGCGGAGTCGGTTTTCTGCCGTGATGATTTCGGCGGTTTGATCCCGCTGTGATTGCCAATTTCCGTCTTTGATCCAATAATAAAGCGTCCGCGCGCCGATGCCTGTTTCGTTTTCGATGTCGGACACTTTGAGTCCCATAATATAGAGATCACGGGCAAATTCTTTGTCGGTTTGATTTTCATTTTGATTATTTTTTTTCATTTTTTTACCTTCTTTTTGTGTGATGCTGTGTGATGTTGTGTGATTTTTGCAAGTATCACACAACAGCACACATACGACTTTTTTTAACGCTTGAAAATTGGTTGATTATTCGTTATATTATAGAAGCAAAAATCAACCAATAACCAAAGGATTAAAAATGTTAAAAACGGAATGGATCACGGTCTTAACAGCAGGGCGCACGATTGATGGGCGTGCCGTAAGTGATCAAGATGTCATTGATTTAGGGGCAACGTATGACCGCGCCGAATACACGGCCGTGATTAACGTTGAACATGTTCAAGGGTACAATATGGGTGTTGTTTCTGAAGCGCGCCATACCAAAGACGCCAAAGGGCGCACGTGCTTACAGGTGCGATTGGAACCCAATCGCCAATTCATGTATCTAGTGGAAAGCAAAAATAAACTTTTTCAGTCGGTCGAATTTGTGCGGAATTTTTGTGGAACTGGGCGTGCGTATTTAACCGGGCTTGCAATGACGGACACACCGGCAAGCGTGGGCACAACACAAATTAAGTTGTCGGCCGACGTGGAAATGACAAGTGAAAAGTTTACAACGGAAGAGGCGCAACTGATCTCTATCCCTGAACGCAAAAGTTTTATTGAAAATTTCAAAAATATGTTTACGAGCCAAAAAAATAATAACAAAGAAGGTGAAATTATGGATCCGAAACTTACGGAAGCATTAACCGCGATTACAGCGGGTCAAGCTGCAATGATGGGAGCTATCGAACGCTTAAGTGCACATATCACAGCCGAGACGCCTGCGCAAAATGCGAATGCGTCTAAAGGCAACGAAGAGGCAGCTAGCGCAAACGAAGCGAATGAGGCGTTGGCAACTGCGCGCCAAGAAGTCGAAGCGTTAAAGAGTGAAAACGAAAACTTAAAAAATGAGCTTGAAACGCTTTCAAATTCAATCAAAAAACAAACCGAAATCCCAAGCAACAACGGTAATGTTGCTGTGATTATGTAAGGAAGGGGAAAACTTATGCATTATCAAACCCGTGAAAAATTTACACAATTTTTAGAAAAATTAGCCGTCCATTACGGCTCTCCCACGCGTAATATTCGTGAAGAATTAACGGTGATTGAACCTGTTTCAATTCAAATCAACGAAACGGTCATGAAATCGACTGAATTTTTATCACAGATTTCATTATTTCCCGTTCGTGATATGGTGGGTGAAATTATCAATGTTTCTGTTCCCGGATTAATCGCGAGTCGTACCAATACAAGCACCACAGATCGCTCCCCTAAAATGGTTGGCTCGGTTGAAGGTCGTAACTTTACGCTTGTGAAAACCGATTATGACACGGCAATTAAGTATCAAACACTTGATACATGGGCGATGTTCCCCGATTTTGAGGCACGAATTGCAAAAGTTGTGAATACTCAAATTGCGTTAGATCGTTTGACGATTGGCTTTAACGGCACCAGTGCTGCAACAGCCACAAACGGCGCCACAAATACGTTGGGGCAAGATGTCAATAAAGGTTGGATTTATGATTTGAAAACCAATAAAGCGTCAAACTTTATCAAAGATGGCGCGGCCACTGGTAAAATTTATGTGGGGACTGCAACTGGTACCGACTATAAAAATTTAGATCAAGCGGTCAATTCGTTGATTGAGTTGATCCCGATGGAACGTCGTGCCGGATTAGCGGTACTTGTGGGGTCAGAAATTCTCTCATATCGCAAAGATTCTTTGTACGGCAAATACGGGGATCAACCCACCGAGAAGTTGGCAATGGAACGTTTGAATGTAACGTTTGGCGGACTCCCCGCGTGGGCGCCTTCTATGTTCCCTGCCAAGGGGATTATGGTGGTTAATCCTGCTAATTTACAGTTTTATTTCCAACCTTCCAGTATGCGTTCTAAATATGAGGACAATGCGAAACGCGATCAAATCGAGCGTTACAACTCACAAAATGAGTGTTTTCGCGTGGGTGATTTAGACGCATGTGCGATGTTTGATTCTGATTCAATCGTCCTTTTAGGTGATGATTCAGTACCAACTCCAACCCCTTAAAGTTAAGAGGTGATTTATGGCATGGATGACACCAGCGAGACGTTATCAACTTAAAATCGAAAATGAGCAACGCGCTGCGCAATTATTAGCGGCGCCTTCTGAGCCTGTTTTAGTGGCAGGCGCAAAAGATTTTAATTTGTTATGTGATGCAATCGAAAGCGAAGCGAACGCGCTTAAAGATCTTCCACAGGGTGAATTGCGTACGGGTAAAAAAAACGAGTTAATTGCGCGTTTCCTTCCGTTCATCGAAACGTATCTTGAAAGCGGTGTAATCCATGCCAATCCTATCCTTGTTTATGTGATGATTTGGGCGATTGATGTGGCGAATATTTCGCTTTTTGATCGCTTAGCGCGTGTTTGTTTTGAACAGGGGCAAACCTTGCCTCAATCGATGACACGCACGCTTCAAACTTTTATTGCGGATTCGATTTTAGATTGGTCGAGTATTTGCCGAAAAACAAATGTTAGCCCGTTGCCCTATTTTAACGACTGGTTTGCAATGGTGGTCGATTGGCCAATTCATGATGCGATCAAGTCAAAGTATTATAAATTTGCGGCGGAAATTGAAGTCGACAATGCGAAAGCGTTGGAACTTTACGCCTTATGTGTAAAGCATGATCCGAAAGCGCAAATCAAGACGGCGGTTTCCAATCGACAAAAGGCAATAAAAGCCGTGAATTTAACCCAACCCCAGAATGCGGAGGATAGCGATGATTGATCTCTTTTTTATTATAGCGATTGTAGCGTCGGCATTCCTCCCCATTCTCTTTTAATTTTAATCTAAACTGAAAAAACAAAAAATGAGCCTATTAAGTCAAAATGAAAATTCTTCATCTCGTGCGATCCCTGATATTGTGATGGGGTCGTTTTGGCCTGTTTTTTCGGTGAGTGCATTTTGTGAACAGTACCGCATTCCGGCCACAATCAATGATGCGATGATTACGGATGCGGTCTTTTTAGCCATTTCACGCGTAAAGGTGCAATTGCCCTTTTCAGAAGTCGATGGTGAAACATTGTCAAGCGTTGTCAATTCAAAGGTTGCCGATGTTGCGAACCGTCTTTTTATTCGTGCGGTCTCTTGTGAGGCCAAAGCGGAACTCATGGCGGAGAGTCCCACCTTTTTTCGGAAGTCTGAAGGAGAGAGCGCCGCGCAAACGAGCGCGGAAACCGAGGCGAAATATCGACAACTTGCGGTTGATGCGGTGCGTCAACTTTGTGCGCAACCGCGTTATTTTGTGGAGATGATCTAAAATGTATACGGGATATTTACAACTCAAAGATTTAGTTCAATCTCATTTAAGCACATGGGGCGTGACCTCTGATGCGTGCGAATTTGAATTGGGTGATATTGAAGTGTTGCCTGGTGGGATGAAAAAGACGTCTAAAGGGTTGCATTTTGGCTTTGTGAAATATACGTCGACAGCGTTTATTGATTCGATGTTATTTAGTGCGCTGCCATTCCTTACGGTGAGTGTGCATAATGCGTTCCGACTTCGTGAAAATTCGGAAGATTTAGCCAATATCACGATTCGGACAGTGGAACTCAATGATGGGCGTGTCAATGTCGAAATCGAAATCGAATTTAAGGAAGTGGTTTATTTAGCGACGTCCGAAAATGGGCCAATTGAAATTGGCGGGGTGCATTACGATTATATCCCGAATGATTTATGGGTGGCGGAATTTTTCAAAGTTTCCCGAGGTGAAGCATGATTGAAATTTCGTTAAAAAATGCTGAAAAAGTGGCGCAACGTATCGCACGCATGATGCTTACCCCCAAAGAAAAAGAGCGAATGGGAACCGTGATTGCAAAGGCGATTATCAAAGATGCCAAAGATAACGTGCGCGCCCAATCTTCTGAAAGTGGCGGCGCATGGGCAAAGCGACAAAAGAAAAAAGGGGCGAAACGGACGCGCGGAAAAATGTTGCGCGGTTTAGTTAAAACGACTGGCGCACGCAAAATGAGTTTAAAAATCACCGCAAAAGGTGAGCTTGTGGTCGGGTGGGAAAATCCTATTACCGCGCAAATTGCACGCGCTCACCAAGATGGGTTTAAATTTGAATATGATGCTAAACGACGCAAAGAAAATCCAAGTTTAGGGACAAAGAGTAGAGGCGATTTTTCAAGCGAAGAAAAAAATAATGTAAAAGATAAAACTGAAAATATTTCTAGTGGTTTACTTAAAAATGGAAAACGATGTAAAATTCCCAAAATGCATGCTAAGATGGCGACAACACGGCAAGCCAAAGCACTTTCAGTGATCACAGGGTTTCGTTGGCCTTCACGTGGAGGTGCAAGTTCGAGACGCTCCCAATCGTGGATCGAAAAAAATATTTCGTTCCACCAAGCCGGTGTAATTTTGCGGAGTTTAGGTTACTTACATAAAGATTTAGAGAAATTTGAGGGCGGAAAAACGGTGTGGGAGATTGAAATTCCAAAACGTCGTTTTTTAGAGCTTAAAAATGGAACTTGCAAAAAATTTTTTGATGATCTAGCACAAAACATATTAAAACGCGCCCAAGGCGCATAACAAAACAGAGGAGTGATTTTATGGCATTCGGAACCGTTGAAACAACATTGTTGAACTTGAGTCAAGGCGATTTGAAAACGCCTGAACGTTTATTTTTATTTGTGGGCGAAAGTGCCACCGCGTCGAACGCGGGCGTGCCGGTCAGTGTTGGCGTTGAAAGCAATTTTGCTACGTTATTTGGCGCGGGAGATTTAGCGGATCAATTGAGTGCAGCGAAGTCAAACGCTGAAAGTAATAATTGGTGCGCGTGGGTTTTACCTTTAACGAGTGTTCAGATGGCAACACAAACAGATTTTATAATGTCGGCACTCAACAAGCCTTCAGATCTTAACGTTGAGGCGATTGTATTATGCAAGGCGGTTGCGACAAAGTCGGAAGTTGAAGCGCTTCAAGTTTTAGCCGATAATATTTCGTCGACGTTTGGGAAATACGTGCAAATCATTTGCGCGGTCGGTGGGATTGATGCGGAAACGGAAACATGGGCAACGTATCTCACTCGCATTACAGCCTTACAGGCGGGCGTTGTGGCGGAAAATGTGTGCCTTGTGCCACAACTTGCCTCGAATTGTTTGGGCGTCGTTTGTGGCCGTTTGTGCAATCCTGCGGTTACAATTGCAGATACGCCGATGCGCGTGGCAACGGGTGCGCTGAATGGATTGTCCGAGATCCCCGAAGACACCGACGGGCAAGCGATCACATTGGCCAATTTAAAGGCGATGGAAACCGTGCGCTTTTGCGTGCCTCAATATTACACGTCGTTTGATGGTTGGTATTGGGCAGATATGCGCACATTGGATGCTGAAGGTGGCGATTTTCAAGTGTACGAAAATATCCGCGTGACCCAAGCGTGTTCACGTCGTTTACGCATTTTAGCGATTCGCAAAATTGCCGATCGTTCATTGAATAACACCGCGCGTTCGATTTCGATTCATGAGACTTATTTTGCAAGCGTCTTGCGTGAATTTTCAAAAAGTACCACAATTGGGGAGATGGAGTTTCCCGGGATTGT
Source organism: uncultured Victivallales bacterium (assembly GCA_964542845.1). GTDB lineage: Bacteria > Verrucomicrobiota > Lentisphaeria > Victivallales > CAZIVM01 > CAZIVM01. Next base: position 1,293 of record CAZIVM010000103.1, on the reverse strand, counting down.
GATGTCGCCTGAAGCGGGTGATGTGTCGATTCAATGGCAGGATCGCTATAATGTAACTATTGTTTTTATGGCGCGGACTTATACCTGCCCAAAAGGGATTAAATTAATGATTGGCTTAACATTACCCGTGATTGACTAACAACGAAAGGATAAAGACTTATGAAAGAACGTATTAATGGGATGAGCTGCGAAATTGCACTCGGGACAACCGATATTGCGGTGCGAAAATTTACCTTATCGATTACCGATAACACGGCCGTCGTGAAAAAGAACGGGCGTCCGAATGGCTTTGTGCGTGGCGACGTTGAAGCGTCGGGCGAATTGGAACTTGATTTAACTGAATTTAAGAAAATTACGTCTGCGGCGAAAAGTGCCGGGAGTTTTCAAGACTTGCCGTTGTTTGATATTAACGCTTATTCAGAAGCGGACGGCGATGTGGACAAGGTCGACGCCTTTGGGTGCAAATTGTCGCTTGACTCTGTTTCGGATGCCGACACCAATTCGGCCGATGAGCAAATTCGCAAAGTTAAATTTGTGGTAACAAGTCCCGATTTTATTAATATTAACGATGTGCCCTATTTAAAAAAGTCAAAAACTAATTCCTAATTAACCCACTAAACGAAAGAGCTACAAACATGGAAAAACGAATTAAAATTGATGTCAAGTTGAAAAACGAAACTAAATCGCTTGAATTTAATGTCAATACGCAAGCGTACGAGACGCTTCAAAATCAAATGAGCATGGATAAAAAAACCGTGCCCTATAAAACTTTTTTAAAGGCAACGTGTGTGCCTGAATGCAACGAGACTTTGAACGAACTTTTAGATTACGGTGTAGCGCTGGAATTGGGCTCAAAGGTAACGGCTGAATTTACGTCCGATGTTGTGATCGAGGTGGGGGAGTAGAGCGCCTGGCTAAGGGGCGCAGTAAAAACAAACTCTCTTATTTGCGCCTCTTAGCGATGCATTACTTTCCAGGGCGCGCCGTTGATACGGAATGTATGGCGGACGCGCTTGCTTTTGATGAGATCTATTGGCAAAAATTTAAAGCCGGAATTGCGGAAGTATTCAGTGAAAAGAATTAGCCAAAAATAAAATTAAAAATTCGGATAAATAAACATATTGCAGTTGAGATAAGTCCCGCAAGTACAAATAAACCCACAACGGCCACAGCAATTGCACCGGAAATCATATCTAAGCAATTTGGACAATTACAACGTTTCATAATTAACCTCCAATAGTTTGTTTACAATCATAATATAACATATAAATTAGGAAAATCAAATGCGTTTAG
>CAZIVM010000102.1:0-8939 GCA_964542845.1 uncultured Victivallales bacterium | reverse complement strand
GTTAAAATTTTAATTAAAATGGGCTAATTCTCTGCCTATAATAATAATTATTATGAATATTCAACGGTAATCTATTGATGAACAACGCGTGAATATGATATTAAACTTTATGTTGGTAGCTCTTTAAAATAAAAAAAGAGTCGATCATTTATAAGATGCGACTCTTCAAATTTTTGAAAAAATCAAAAACAATTAGCAACAACCTCCGCCGTGTTTGCTACCTTCTTTTTTTTGTTTTTTTGTTTTTTTCTTAGTTTTCTTTTTTGTTTTTTCGCCTGAACCATCTTTGTCGCAGCCTTTTTTGACTTCTGTAGATTCAGTCGTTGCAGGTTTTTCAGTCGTTGCAGGGGCTTCGTCTGCTGCAAAAACAAATGTACCGCCAATTAAACAAAGTGCAATTAATAATTTTTTCATATTTTTTTCCTAATGTGTTTAAAGTTAAAATTTATTCAGCGTCTTTAGCTGGAGGAGGAGTTTTGTCGCCTTTCTTGCAGCAACCTTTACCTTCGCCTTTTTTACCGCAACCTTTGCCTTCGGCTTTGTCGCCACAGCAACCTTTGCCTTCAGCTTTGTCACCTTTTTTACCGCAACGTTTGCCTTTGCGCTCTGCTTTATCGCCTTTTTTAGCACAGCAACCTTTACCTTCAGCTTTTTCTACTGCTGGTTTTTCTGGAGTCGCTTCTGGTGCAGCGTCTTGTGCGATTGCGTAAACGCCTGCCATTAACATCATTGCAATTAAGATTTTTTTCATTTTTAAAACCTTTCGTTTTGGGGTTATTTTTGGGGTTGGTTTTCTTTAGTTAATACTTATAACGACATCAAATTTATTATATTGTCGATTTTATTTATTTATTTTGATTTTTTTGTTTACGCTTAGCGCATTCATTTTTATTTCCACCGCATTTTTTGGCGTGTTTGCAACGTGATTCTGCGCCACATTGACGAAATTTTTTTTCGGATTCAACCTTTTCAGTTGTAGTTTGGGTTTCGGTTGTAGCTTCTTTTGTTTTTTTAGATTCTACATCGTTGGCAAACATGACTGATGCACTTAGCAAAATTAAAACGATTATAATTTTTTTCATGATTCCTCTTTCTTTATGATTGACCATATATACTCTTAACTCTTTATGTTTAAAATTATTGCCAATCTTTTAAAAATTTTAAAAACCTGGGTCGGCATCGGGTGCATTGGGGGGTGTTAGATCTTGAGGTGTGAGCTTGTCAGGATCTTTTTCGGCAGGAATCAATTTTTGAGTTGCCGCTTGATCTTCTTGTAAGGCTTTAATATTGATATAACACTCTTTGGCGTCAAGATGACCTTGTCGCGCGGCTTTACGAAAATACATTTGTGCTTTAGGAATATCGCGTGGAATATCTTTTACGCCTGACCAGTAAATTTGCCCCATTTCATATTCTGCTTTTGCATTGTTGAGAGCGACAGCTTTCATATAAAATGAAACAGCACTTTTGATGTTCCCATCTTCAAACGCAATCTTTCCTAACATAAAAAAGGCTTCAGAATCGTTTTTAGCCGCGGCTTTATTTAACCAACTTTCAGCTTCGTTCACATTCCCATTGGCGTAATAATAAGTGCCGAGTTTGACCATGGCAGCGGTATTTCCTTTATCGCTGGCCAGTTTTGCCCATTTAATGGCTTCTTGTGCTTCAGGGGTATGATAACCGGGTTGTGTATTCAATAGGTTGGTGGCAAGCTCTGCCTGACGATGTGCATCGCCATTAAATGCGTCATAAACCATTTGAGATGGGGCGTGTGGGGAGTCGCCAAGGAGTTTTGCGGTTGTGGCAGGATGTTCGACAGGGAATGCGAGATGAATTTCTTGAATTTTGCCCCCTTCATCCATTTCTTTATTTAAGATGGCATCGAGTTTGGCGTTTGCGAGCGTGCGTGCGCGTGAGCCCTCGGGGTAACGTTCGCGAATTTTGTTTTCGGCGTTATTGACTGCATCGATTAAATTTTCGGCATGCACGGCTGTCACACTAAGACTAAGACATAATACAAAAAGTTGAGACCATTTTTTCATTTTCTGACTCCTCATGAGTTTTTTGGGAATACAATCCACGTTAAAATATACATTATCCATTTTAAAAGTCAAGTTTTATTTTATTGAATTTCAAATATTATGCAAATTTTTTTAATGAGGAATCATTTAAAAAGAAAAAACGTCTCGTAAAAAGAATTACGAGACGTTGTATTTGAGAGAGGAATGGATGTAAAATTACATCATATCCATGCCACCCATACCGCCCATGCCACCGCCCATTGGGGCTGCGTCTTTTTTCTCTGGGATGTCGGTAATCAAACACTCTGTAGTGAGGAGTAATCCTGCTACAGACGCCGCATTTTGAAGGGCAGAACGTGTTACTTTAGTGGGGTCGATAATTCCAGCTTCTAGCATATCGCAGAATTCGCCTGTGGCCGCATTGAAACCGTATGTTTTTTTGCCGTCGATGATTTCTTTTACAATGATAGAACCTTCGTATCCCCCATTGGATGCGATTTGACGAAGGGGTTCTTCAATGGCGCGGAGAACGATTTTTGCACCAATAGCTTCATCGCCTTCGAGTTTCATTTTCATCACGTTGTTTACGGTACGGAGAAGCGCAACGCCACCGCCAGGGACAATTCCTTCTTCAACAGCTGCGCGTGTTGCGTGGAGTGCATCGTCAACGCGAGCTTTGATTTCTTTCATTTCAACTTCTGTGGCTGCACCAACGTGAATCACAGCAACACCACTCGCTAATTTCGCTAAACGTTCTTGGAGTTTTTCGCGATCATAGTCTGAGTTGGTTTCTTCGATTTGACGTTTGATTTGTGCAACACGACCCATGATATCTTTTTGAGTTCCTGCACCATCGATAATGGTGGTGTTTTCTTTATCAATCGTGACGCGTTTTGCACGACCTAAATCGGCAATGGTTACGTTTTCGAGTTTGAGTCCGAGATCTTCTGTAATGCATTTACCCGCAGTGAGTACTGCAATATCTTCGAGCATCGCTTTACGACGATCACCGAAACCAGGGGCTTTCACTGCACATACATTGAGAATTCCGCGCATTTTGTTGACAACTAATGTTGCAAGCGCTTCACCTTCAACATCTTCAGCGATAATTAAGAGCGGTTTGCTCTCTTTGGCTACGCCTTGGAGGAGGGGGAGTAAATCGTTTAATGATGTAATTTTTTTCTCGAAAGTGAGAATGTAGGGCTCGTCAAGAACCACTTCCATGGTCTCAGGGCTTGTAATGAAGTAAGGAGAGAGATAACCTTTATCAAATTGCATCCCCTCAACCACTTTTAAGTAAGTTTCCATGGTTTTGGATTCTTCAACGGTGATTGTTCCATCTTTATCCACTTTTTCCATCGCTTCAGCAATAATGTTACCGATAGCAGTATCGCCATTGGCAGAGATTGTAGCAACTTGTGCAATTTCTTTGCCTTTAACGGTTTTAGAGAGTTCTTTTAAGTGAACGATGATTTCTTCAACGGTTTTATCAATTCCGCGTTTGAGCGCCATGGGATTAGCCCCTGCTGTAACGTTTTTAAGACCTTCACGGTAGATGGCTTCAGCAAGAACAGTTGCAGTCGTAGTTCCGTCACCGGCGATATCCGCAGTTTTGGAAGCGACTTCTTTCACCATTTGTGCGCCCATGTTTTCGAAGGGATCGTCGAGATCGATTTCTTTGGCAACAGAGACACCGTCTTTGGTGACTGTAGGTGCGCCATATTTTTTGTCGATCACAACGTTACGACCTTTAGGGCCGAGCGTAACTTTAACAGCGCGAGCGAGTTGCTCTACGCCAGAGAGAATTTTGCGACGTGCTTTGTCGTCGAATAAAAGTTGTTTTGCCATAATGAATAGCTCCTGAGTTATAATTTAAATATTTATTTTTTGAATTAACCAACAATAGCTAAAATGTCGCTAATATTGAGAATTTTATATTCTTCGTTGTCGTATTTAACTTCCATACCACCGTATTTTGAAATTAAAATGATATCGCCAACAGCAACATCAAAAGGAATTTTATTTCCTTTTTCATCCGTTTTTCCTGTCCCTAAAGCCACAACTTTGGCTTCTGTGGGTTTTTCTTTTGCAGAATCAGGAATAAAAATTCCGCCTTTGATTTGTTCTTTTTCTTGAATGAGTTGAACGAGAACGCGTTCGCCGATAGGTTTAATTTTGCATTGTGACATAATTTTATCCTTTCTTGTATTTAAAGATTTTAATTATTTTGTATATTTAAAATAGCACAAAAATACGAAAAATCAAGCGTTGAGCCATAATCTACCTCTTGTTTTAGTAGAATTCGACCACGTATTTTTCTTCGTTTGCGCCATCTGAAACCTTAACCCAATAAATGGCGGGTTCTACAGGCACTTTGATATCGGGCTCAAACACGACTTGATCATCGTGATTGAACGTGTTTTTTACTTTAATAGGTGTTCCTTCTTCGGCGGTGGGATCTTCTCTAAACTCTTTTTTGGGTTGACTATTGAGTTTCCAAATATGAATTTTAGCTTTTTTGGTGTTGACTTTCTCATTGGCAAATGTGTAGAAACTCCATCCATCTCCCAGCATATACTCTTTAGGGAAGTAACCTTTTCCTGGATAGCTGACTTGGCGTTTGGCTTTCTTTTTTCCAAAGACGATACGCATTGCGCCATAACCACTTGATGTTCCGCCAAATCCAGTTTGATTTAAAACAGGATTTAAACAGTGCCTGCGGTGTCCGCGCTTCTTTTGATTGTTAGCTCCTGCGTCTTCAATGTAACCTCTAACCTGATTTTCAAAAGAGAATTTCGAGCTTCCCATATATAAATTACAAATATTGGTATACTCTCCTAAATCATGAGATAGTTTCCCATTTTTTTCGCATGCGATTGCTGCTTTTTCGGCTTCTTTGTTATATGATTCATTGAGTTTTGTATTATCGTCAGCGCCACAAAGATATCTAAATATGTTGAGCATGTTTAATGCATCTTGATAATTTTCGGTACCTTTTTTCTTTGTTTTACGCTTTTTAATTTCGTCGATTTTTTTAGCAATCTCCGCCTTTTTCTTAGGATACAAAGATTTGTTAACCTCTGGTTCTTTGGTCACTTTGGTCTCTTTTTCTGTGACTTCTTCGGCGTGAGTGATGACTTGGGTTAAAGTCATTCCACAACATAGTCCTATTCCCATCCCCCATGTGATTAAGTTTTTGATTGACATCGCATACTCCTCTAACTAAGGTTTTAATATTGATTACATAGACGTATAATTTTTGGAAAAGTTCATTTATTTTTTCTCTACTCGAATGCGTGGATCGACTGCTGCATACAAAATATCGGTAAACAAATTAATGATAATAAATAATACCGTTGAAAGCAATACAATAGCTTTAATAAGTTGTAAGTCGGCATTCGCAAGCGCATTGATTCCCGCAAAACCCAGTCCTGGAATCCCAAAAAACTTTTCAAGAAGTAACGATCCCGTAAAAAGAAAAGGCAAAGTTACGGATATCCGACTAATAATCGGAATTAATGCATTCGGCAACAGGTGATTAAAATAAATTTGCGATGGAGAACACCCCTTTGCTTTCGCGGTGCGTAAATATTCTTTATTGAGTTCGTTTACAAAGACTGTGCGGTAAAAGCGAATCCCGCCGCCAACCCCCGAAATAACCCCGATGATAATAGGTAACAATAAATATATGGCGGATTCAAAACCCCAAATGGGAAAACATTGATATTGATAGGCTAAAAAATATTGTCCAAACAAAATAAAAGCCAAATAGGAAATCGACATCCCGAGCACGGATAGAGTCATAATCAATCGATCCATCCATTTATCTTTATAATATGTCGCGATGAGGGCTAAAATAATTCCTAAGACTATTTCTCCGAGAAAAATAGGAATCATCAGTAACAAAGATGGGCCAATGCCACGCCAAAGAATCGTTTTGACAGGTTCATTTTGAGAAAGCGAGTTGCCGTAATTAAAGAATGAAACATAAGGCGGGGTTGATTGAAATATGACTAACTCTTTGAATGTGTCGAAGAGTTGCGAATTTAAAATATTTTTTTGGAGTCGCGACACTGTAATTTTTTGAATCGTGTCGTTCATCGGTACGGCGATAGTGATTGTTTTTTCGGCCGTAAAATCACATTTAAGCGTTGTTGTCGCTGTTTGGATACGGACGCGATAATCTTGGACAACATCTTCAAAAGCTTGTTCAAATTTGAGTTTCCCATCCCATGATACAATCCCTTCTCCCGCATAAAATTGTTGACTATCCGAGATCTTGAAAAATGTTGAAAGCGTCAAATTTTGTGTCGCGTCAAATGAGGGGTAGCGCTCTGTCAAACATGAGGCTCCTATGAGAAGGGGTTTATCTGCTCCGAGTTGTATTCGGAGATTTTCAACTTCTTGCGGAGATGGGTTTTTGCCTAATAAAATAGAAGTCGGATCACCTGCCGTCAAACGAAACAAACAAAATGTAAGAATCATAATTCCCACAAGAATGAGTAACGATTGAAACGAACGACGGCAAATGTAGCGCCACATACTTACACGCTTTCTGCTAACATCTCTTCAGTAGGTTGAATAGAGATGATTTCTGCCCCGATAAACTTTTCTAAATCTTCAATCATGTATGCTCCATGTTCACAAATGAAACTAATCGATGTGCCAGAAGCCCCTGCACGCCCTGTACGGCCAATACGATGAACATAGTCCTCCGCTTGAACAGGCAAATCATAGTTAATCACATGTGAGATTCCATCGACGTGAATCCCGCGTGCCGCAACATCTGTAGCGACCAAGATTTTGATGTCGCCGCGACGGAATCGTTCAAGCACTTTGAGTCGTTTTTCTTGTGGAACATCCCCAGAAAGGAGTTCGCACTTGATCCCTGCTTTATGGAGCTTATGCGTTAAATCTGAATTGAAGTCTTTACGGTTTCCGAAAACCAAAATGCGTTCATAAGGTTCGTGTCGTAAAAACCAAAGGAGAAGTTTAAATTTATCTTCGCGTAAAACAGAATAAAACTTCTGGGTAATTAAATCAGTCACTACTTTATCAGATTGAATTTCAATGGTATCAGGATTTTGAAGCCAACGGGTTGCAAGATGCATCACTTCGGGCGTAAAAGTGGCTGAGAAAAAGAGGGTGTGTCGCGTCCCTGCAGGTTTCATGCGCGAGACGATACGTGTGACATCTGGAATAAAACCCATATCAAGCATTCGGTCGGCTTCATCAATCACCAAGACTTCGGTCTCTTGTAATTTGAGCTGACCGCCACGAATGTAGTCGATTAAGCGTCCAGGGGTTCCAATCAAAATATCGATGGGTTGAGATTCAAGCACTTTCATTTGTTTTGTATGATCCATGCCTCCATAAACCACATAGTTGGTACAGGGGGTGTATTTTCCAATCGCATCGGCATCTTTTCCAATTTGAATGGCCAGTTCGCGTGTTGGAGCTAACACGAGCGCACGACACATTCCAGGTTTTAAATCTGAACGAGGATTTTGCAAAAAATTATCAAAAATAGAGGCTAAAAACGCTGCCGTTTTACCTGTCCCTGTTTGAGACTTTCCGATAATGTCGTGATTTTGTTTTAAGAGCGGAATCGCTTGGGCTTGAACAGGGGTGGCATATTCAAATTTAAGATGTTGAAATCCTGCAAGAATTTGGGGATGTAAACCTAAGTCCGCAAAACGCACTTTTCCTTCTTGAGGCGCAATCTCGATGAGTTTGGGCATTTCAGGAACTTTTTTAGCTAAAACAGGTACGCTAATGGGTTTTTCTTGGCGTGGCTTAGACTCTTTAGGTTTACGCTTTGATTGCGGTTGAGTACGCGTATCGTTTTTCTTCGGGGAGGAGGCGTGTTTGGGCGTAGAGGGTTGGGGGTTTGTGGATGATTTATGCTTTGTGGCATTGGGTCCGTGCGTCCAACGTGGACGATTCGTGACAGATTTTTTCTTCGGTTTTTCAATTCCAAAGAAAGTAAGAATTGCTTTTTTAATTTTGTTTAACATAGAGAAACTTTCATGGGTTTACGCGCTAATTAGGGCGATTTTCGATGTACCGCGTCATGGCTTGAATCGCTGCATATTCTGCATGATTCATCGAATGGGGTTTGGTTTTGAGGCGCGCTAAGACATCTTTTTTATTGGGGGCATAAAGTGCCGCCATGTAGTACCAGAAGGCTAAACGCGGATAAGATTTTTCAATGGATTGGAGTTGAGTGAGGTCGCATTCTCCCGTGATAGAATCAAACGGAATAATCGGCATCTGTTTGTAGGCGGGTAAGTTCAACTCAATAATCTCTTTTCTGTTGATTTCACCTAGGGTTTTGTAATATTCAGTTTCGGAGAGATTGAGTTTTTTAAGCTTTAATGCCGTATAGAAATAACGCATCGCATAATAATCAGGGATGCTTTCCACGCCTGAACTAAATAAGTAGTTATGCATAATAGATAAAGGTTCTGTTGTTTCAAGAGCGACAGCGAATTTGAGTGCCGAAATATCGTGCCATAGACCATATCCTGCGAGATTTTTAGGGGTCATTTTCTCCATTTTTTCAAAGAAACGAGGCCAGTTAAAATCTTTTGTTGAAGGCGGAATGCTCTTGGCTACTTCAGAAAGGACAGCGTGCATCGCAAAAATATTTTCGCGTGAAATATATTCGGGAAGACGATCAATCATCCGTTTATAATTCATGGACGTACGCTTGGATATGAGGTGAACTAATACACTTAAACGCGCTGAATCGCTTTTAGGTAAAGTTCCATCATGTTCAATTGCATCGCGCAGTTCAAGATAGTGGATAATATTTTGGTAATGGGGTAAATCTTTTCTGCTCAAATAATGTGTTGTTGGAAGATTTTGGTTACTCAAAAGGAGTCGGTTATACTCAATAATCATTGCATCGGGTGC
>CAZIVM010000101.1:0-8983 GCA_964542845.1 uncultured Victivallales bacterium | reverse complement strand
ATAAAGACGCCAATCCCATTTAAAGGGTTCATTCATTTTTTCTGCCAAAATAAAGGGGGTAGAATCTGAAAGATGATCAACGTTGAATGCTAAGATTTCAGGAAATTCAAACGTGGGAAGTGTACAATGAGTATCTGCAATTTCACCCACGCCACGAAAGTGTAGTTGAGGCGCGACTGAATGCGAGGTATCAGGTGCAATTGCGCGGTAAGTGACCACGATTTGCGACTGACGATTTCCGCTGAGTGTTGGAAACCATGAGTGTTGAGGTTCACCGACTTGTACCCAACTTTCAGGGATATTCACGTTAGTCAACTTCGGTGCTTCTAAATTCCATGAAGCGACACTGGAAATCGTTAAGTAGATGGAATCGCCCATTTGTACGCTAGAATCGACGCGTTCAGATATCGATAATGAGCTGTTTTTGATGCTGGGTTCAGCATAATAGCTATGGATACTTAAGCCTGATACAATAACGATTCCGAGCCCTAAAAGTATCGCAATAATGATTAAACTTTTTAAAATTTGTTGTTGCATTTATCGTCTCCGTTTTCCAAAATAACGCATCAGTGGGGTGACCAATTCTTCATCGCAATGCACAGGAATATAACCAGCTTTGCTTCGGGTGCAGTTGGTTTCAATTTGTGCGTATAGTTGATCCATATAATGAGAAAATGCGGTTTTGTTTTTGCTTGAACCATTCCATGAACTCATCGCATGCGTTTCGGCATCTTCAAGCGCCCAACACCCTGATAAATCCCAGCCTTTTTCTTGTTCATCGATAACATGAATTAAAACCACATCGTGTTTATGCGAAAGAAGCGAGAGGGGTTTTTCCCACGAGGTAGGATCTTCCATAAAGTCGCTAATCAAAAAAATGACAGAACGACGTTTCAATGTTTTACGTAAATGATTGCACGTCATCGCTAAGTCTGTGCGCGTGTGTTGTGGTTGTGCGTTAACCAAATCGCGAATAATGCGTAGTGCATGACCGCGTCCTGCTTGAGCAGGAATATGGTTTTCGATTTGATCCGTAAAAGTGAGCATTCCCACTTTATCGTGATTACGAATCGCGCTTAAAGTGAGGAGGGCTCCGAGTTCGGAGGCTACACGCATTTTTGTTTTGTTTCCAGAACCGTACAAGAGGGAGGCGGAGGTATCGACGGCTATCATGACATGAAGTTCGCGTTCTTCCACATATTTTTTGATAAAAGGTTCGCCGAGACGCGCGGTCACGTTCCAATCGATGTCGCGCACATCATCCCCGGGGATGTATTCGCGGACTTCGTCAAACTCCATGCCGCGTCCTTTGAAACGCGAATGGTATGCGCCCCCCATGAGTTCGTCGACGACACGGCGCGTCCGAATTTCAAGGCGTTTAACTTGTGCGATAATCTCTTTAGCCAACATACAGCAATTCCCTTATTTACGATTAAGGTGTGCGTAATTTATGGAGTAATGTTTCAATAATGTGTGCCGAAGTGACATCTTCTGCCTCTGCTTCGTAGCTCATGATAATACGGTGTTGTAAAATATCGAGTGCCACGGCTTTGACGTCTTGTGGAACCACATAGGCGCGTCCTTCCATAAAAGCATTGGCTTTTGCGGCAAGGGTGAGGGCGATGGGGGCACGTGGAGATGCTCCGATTTGAATCCAAGATTCGAAGTTTTCCAGTTCGACATCATGCTGACGTTCAGAAAGATTTTTGCGTTCGCCCGGACGGGTCGCAATGACGAGGTCTAAGATATATTCACGGATTTTTTCATCCATGTAAATTTTATCAATCCATTGACGTGCATCCATGATTTCTTCCATGGAAGAGACCGTTGTTGCGTGGGGTAATTTTTCGCCCGAGGGGTGCGCCATGCGTTCAATCACTTGCAACTCTTCTCTGCGGGTGGGGTAACCGATCACTACTTTAAATAAGAAACGGTCAATTTGCGCCTCAGGCAATGGATACGTTCCCTCTTGTTCAACAGGGTTTTGCGTTGCCATAACTAAGAATGGGGTGGGTAATTTATGCGTTTCGCCCCCGACGGTGATTTGCTTTTCTTGCATCGCTTCGAGAAGCGCGGATTGCACTTTTGCTGGGGCGCGGTTAATTTCGTCTGCCAATAAAATGTTTGCAAAAACAGGACCAAGTTTAACGGTAAACTCATGATTAGATGCGTTATAAATCGTCGTTCCCATCACATCTGCGGGGAGTAAATCGGGGGTAAATTGGATGCGTGAAAAAGAGCCTCCGACAGCTTCAGAAAGGGTTTTAATGGCAAGCGTTTTGGCTAAACCTGGCAACCCTTCTACGAGGAGGTGTCCATCAGTTAACAACGCCATAATCATGCGGTTGACTAAATTTTCTTGTCCCGCAACAACACGACCGATTTCGGTTTTCAAGCGAGGGATAAACGTTGATTTTTCTTTGATTTGATTTTGAAGTTCGTTAATTTCATTTTGATCCATAAATAACTCCATCATGGTTCGAGTGAATATGATATAATTTGAAGATTGAATTTGTATTAAAAAAGACGTGTTTTTTTCAATTTTGTTCCTCAAAAAAGGAGAATTTTGTATGTCAATTTTTTATCTTTAGGATTTAACGCGCAAAATGTCGTTCCAAGCGGTTGTATAAGCAGGTGAAAGATTATTGCGTTTCATTTGCCAATTTTTTTGGATCCCTTCGGAGAGGTGAAAAACGGTTCCTTTTCCCATTTGCTGATTGAGTTGATCCATAATTTGATACAATTTTTCGTTTTTGATATGCCCATTATCGCTGAATAAATCGGCTTGTTGGGTTTGATTACTTTGGAGTCCGAACGAAATGACCCCTGTTTTCTTGAATCGACGCCCCGCAATATAAAGTTGGGAAATGTGAGGTTTTACTGCGCGCAACATGTCGGCGGTGGTGCAAAGTGGTGAGGTGAAAACCACCTGGGTTGAGGTCGATCCTCCTTGGGCAAGGTTTTCGCCATACTCAGGATAATATTGTGCGTAAAGCGTGCAACCTTGAGCGCTTAATTTTTCTTTTCGGAGTTTTTCAGCGAGGAGTCCCATATAGTAGGCGACCGATTCTTCGAGTTCTTTGAGGGTTGTAACTGGCGTTCCAAACGAGCGCGAGACCGCCACGCTTTGAGGCGACTCCTCTTCGGAAAGGAGTTCTAGGACAGGGTTTCCTTTGAGTTCTTCAATGGTTCGAATCAGCGGTAAATTATAGTTGCGTTGAATATAACCGTGATCCATTGCGAGCAAATGCGCGATGGTTTGGATTCCATTTTTATTTAAGGTTTCGGCGGTACGGCGTCCGATGCCCCATACATCAGAAATGGGGGTGTTTTCAAAGAGGTCGCGCGTATCTTTGGGCATGATGAACACCCCTTTGCCACTCGACTTAGCAATCTCATTGGCGAGTTTTGCCAACGTTTTTGTTGAGGCGATTCCAATGCCGACAGGGATACTGGTCCATTTTAAGATTTGGGCTTTAACTTGTTCCGCCCATGCATGATATTCAATCGCTGTTTTTCCATGGGGGAGTTGTAGGAAGGCTTCGTCGATAGAGTAGGGTTCGAGTTCGTGGGTATGCATGGAGAGAATCGACATCACGCGATTTGAAATATCGCCATAAAGCGAAAAGTTGGACGAACGCAAGATAATATTGTGTTTTTTTTGAATGTCGCGCAACTGAAAGGCGGGCGCACACATCGCAACACCGAGTTTTTTAAGTTCGTTTGAGCGTGAAATAATGCAACCATCATTGTTCGATAAAATACCGACAGGTTTTCCGCGTAAACTTAAATCAAAGATTCGTTCGCACGAAACAAAAAAATTGTTGCAATCGACAAGCGCAATCATGTTATTTAAGCAGTTGACGTACAACCCCTGTGACAACTCCAAAGATTTCAAGTGTGCCGTTGGGGGGACATTCAATGTTGGGGTAAGCTGGGTTTGCCGCTTGGAGATAAACTTGGCTCCCATTGCGTTTGAAATATTTGACGGTGAACTCCGACTCAATCGCAGCAATTACAATCTCTCCATCATTGGGCGATCGTGTGCGATCAACCACTAAAATATCGTTTTCAAAGATGCCAGCATCGCGCATTGAATCACCTTCAACACGCACAAAATAAGTTCCTGCAGGATGTCGCACCATTAAACTATTTAAATCTAAGGGGGCATGCGCATATTGTTCTGCAGGTGAGGGAAACCCTGCCGTTACTTTCGTATCTGAAAGTAACGGAAAACTTGAAAATAAATCAACGTCGGGTTTCTCGTGAAAAGGCATTGGGATTAGATTTCAACTTTGCCAATGATCTCATTAACATCTTTGATGCCGTGTCGTTCAAGGTAGGCTTTGATACCGTCGACCACTTTAACTGGGGCGTAAGGATCGACAAAGTTTGCCGTTCCAACCGCCACAGCACTTGCACCCACTAACATAAATTCTATCGCATCGTTGCCATCCATAATGCCGCCCATTCCAATGACCGGAATTTTGACTGCACGTGAAGCTTCATAAACCATACGAATGGCAATGGGTTTTAAGCAAGGTCCAGAAAGTCCCCCGGTTACATTGGCAATTTTAGGTTTACGAGTTTCAATATCAATTGCCATTGCAGGAATGGTGTTAATCAGCGAAATCATGTCGGTGCCTGCAGCTTCAAGTGCTTGGGCAAATTTAGGAATCGAAGGTGCTGTAGGCGACATCTTGGTAATTAAGGGGAGGGTGGTTTGTTCTTTAACAGCGCGAACCACTTCAGCGGCAAGCACTTCGTCTTGACCAAAAGAGATGCCTCCTTCTTTGACGTTGGGGCACGAAATATTGATTTCAAGTGCTGCAATGTTTCCTTGAGCCACTTCTTCGAGTCGACGCGCCACTTCGGCATATTGTTCTACAGATTTGCCCCAGATGTTCACAATCACAGGACATTTAATAGTGCGTAAAAAAGGCAAATAATGTTCATCTGTAATAAATTTATCAATGCCAGGACCTTGTAATCCGATCGCGTTCATCATTCCTGACGTCACTTCGCAACAACGGGGCATTTTGTTTCCGTGAGATGGGAATGTTGCAACCCCTTTAACGACGATAGCACCCAATTTTTCTAAAGGGAAAAAGTGGGCATATTCCTGACCGAATCCAAAGGTGCCAGAACCTGTCATAACAGGATTTTTGAGTTCGAGCGAACCGATTTTAACAGCAAGATTTGTCATGATTATTTTCCTTCAATTGAGTTATACCATAAAGCATCGGCACGGAAGACGGGCCCTTCACTGCATGAGCGCGCATAACGCCATCCTTCGGTGAAAAGTCCGCTCTCATCAACCACGGGCAATACACATGCAAAACAGGCCCCTACACCACAACACATCGGGTGATCAAGACTCAATTCTGCTTCGGGAATCCCTGCATTTAAGGCAAGTTTTCCTACTGCCATTAACATCCCTTGAGGTCCGCAAGCCGCGTATTTCGCGTGCGGATTTTTTTCAGCAAACAAGGGTTCTAAAAGTGTTGTAACGCGCCCTTGCGTTCCCATGGAGCCATCTTCAGTTGCGACACGAACATCTACGCCGAGTTCTTGATAACGTTCTACTAAAATAACATCTGCTTCTGTGCGTGCGCCTAAAAGTAAAATGCCTTTGGGTGCACATTTTTTAGCTAAAAGAAACGTAGCCGCAGATCCATATCCGCCTACAATCATAACAGGAAAATCATCGCCCTCAGGAATAGAGAATGGAACCCCTAAAGGTCCGAGTAAATCACAACAATCTCCAGGATTCAACTTTGATAAAACTTCGGTGCCACTGCCTACTACTTTATAAACAACACCCACCATTCCTGTCTCAGGATTGGTATCGTAGATGGAAAATGGACGGCGCAAAATGCGGTCTTTATTTTGCGGAATGCGTACATGTACGAATTGTCCGGGTTGGGCAGTTTGAGCGATTTCGGGGTGGTAGAAAGAGACATTATAATAAAGCCCTTTCAACTGTTTGTTTTCAAGAATTTCACCAAGTTGTTTCATCTTTAACTCCAAATATTTTAAGGTCTAAAATCAATATAAAAGCTTTAGTGTCCCACAGCGGGTTTGACGGCGGGGAGAACGCGCCATGCGGCATGACGAACCGGTTTCCCTTGGGCTAACCAGCGACGTTCAAAGTCCGACTGGATGCCTTCGAGATCTGCAATTTGGCTGTCATCGCGCACAAAACGACCTGATTGATCCATCACTTCTACGACAGCGTCAAAATAGGGCGCATCATCGGAAGAAAAATGAAACACCTTGTAGGGTTTCAAAATGCGTGCAATATGGGTGACAAAATCGCTAGCCATCAAACGGTTCGCACGATGTTTATCTTTGGGCCATGGATCAGGGCAAAGCAAGTGAAGTCGATCAATACACGCATCGGGAATCATATAGCCGAGAAGATGACGTGATTCCACGCGTAATGCAGAAATATTATCCACGTTTTCACGAATGTTGCGTTTCACCAACTTGCGGAGTCGGCCAATCATCACATCGCTTGCAAATACTTTTCGTTCAGGATATTTCGCGGCTAACTGCGTGGTGTAGGATCCACTGCCACAACCCATATCGAGTTCAATGGTTTGATCTAAAGGGAAGAGGTCGCGCAAAGAGCAATAGCTTGCGGTAAGAATATGGATGTTTTCATCTTCGGGATGAGGGACAATCATGAGGTTTGCTCCTTTGCGTTAGAGTATGTTAGTTATTTAATGTTTAAATGATCAGTTCGCCGTGACGCGCAGAGTGGCAGTTAATGTTGATCGCGACAGGAAATGAAGCAATATGTGCAGGGGCAGTTTCAATATGAACCGCAAGTGCCGTTGTATCGCCACCTAACCCTTGAGGTCCAATTCCCAATGCGTTAATCTTTTCAAGCAATAATTTTTCAAGTGTGGCATATTTTGGATTTGGATTTTCAGAATTTGTCGGACGCATTAATGCACGTTTTGCCGTGAGTGCACAAAGCTCAAAATTACCGCCAATTCCAACCCCCACCACAATCGGTGGACAAGGGTTTCCGCCCGCTTTTTGAACGGTGTCGATAACAAAATCAATCACCCCTTGTTCGCCATCCGCGGGGACCATCATTTTGATGGCAGACATATTTTCAGCTCCGCCACCTTTAGGGGCAAAATGAATCTGAATTTGATCGCCATCCGTAAATGTGTAGTGAATGACCGCAGGGGTATTATCTTTGGTGTTGACACGATCATATAAGGGATCTGCCACGATACTTTTGCGCAAATATGCTTTCGTATACGCTTGACGCACACCGTCGTTGATTGCCTCCGAGATTGAACGACCTGTTACAATGACATCTTTGCCTATTTTAACATCAAAAACAGCAGTGCCAGTGTCCTGACAAAGCGGGACAAGCGTCTTTTGAGAGAGTGTTGCGTTTTCCAAACACTTTTCTAAAATGTTTTGTCCTAAAGGTGAAGTTTCCGTTTGACGCCCTCTTTGGAGCGCGCAAAGGGTATCTTGTGGCAGATTAAATGCAACATGTGCGCATAAATCTGCCACCTTTTGGGTAATCGTGTCGCTGGAAATTTCGCGGTACGCCATAATCTTATGCTTTTTGGATTAACTCGGGAAGATGTTGTTCAAGTAATTTGTACATCTCATCATCTGAAATCGCAGTGACACGCCCTTGCGCATATTGATCATCAATCCATGCTTTCATCGCAATGAGTGCAGGATGATCTTTACGAATATTTTGTGCAGATTGAGGCACATTTCCATGAATCCAATACGCAATGCCAGCTAAACCCGATGTATTGGTAATCCCGACTTTGCAAGGACGATTTAACCAACGTGTTGTATCAAAAATATTATAGATTTCTTCACATTTGGAGAGTCCATCAGCGTGAATGCCTGCGCGAGTTGTATTGAAGTCAGCCCCGACAAATGGCGCATTGGCAGGAATATTGAATCCTAAATCGCCTTCGCAATATTCGGCAAGTTCTGAAACCGCGACGGGATCAATACCATCATGATTGCCTGTAATACTCATCCATTCAAAGAGGAGTCCTTCAATAGGTGCATTGCCTGTACGTTCTCCGAATCCGAGGAACGAACCGTTGATTGACGCACAGCCATAGAGCCATGCAGTGGCGGAGTTGACCAACACTTTGTTGAAATCGTTGTGACCATGCCATTCGAGTTGTTCGGGTTTGACATCGGTATTTTTACGAATATAATCAAAAATAGCAGGGACAGAGCGTGGAAGAACCGTGTTAGGATATGGAACAGCAAAGCCCATGGTGTCGCATAAACGGAATTTAGGTTCGATGCCTGTTCCTTGACACATCTCCATCACTTCGTTGATCATGGGGACAACAAAGCCTTCGAAGTCGGCACGTGTCACGTCTTCAAGGTGGCAGCGTGGGCGAATTCCTGAAGCTAATGCAGCGCCAACAACTTCTTTGTAACCATCAAGCGCTTGACGACGTGTCTTTTTGAGTTTTAAGAAAATATGGTAATCAGAACTTGACGTTAAGATACCTGTCTCTTTGATACCCATGGACTTAACAATTTCGAAGTCTTTCGGAACTGCACGAATCCAAGAGGTAATCTCAGGGAATTCTAAACCGAGTTCTTGACAAAGCTCAACGGCTTTGCGGTCGGCTTCACTGTAAAGGAAGAATTCGGATTGACGAATTAATCCACGTGTGCCACCAATACGGTTCAAGAGTTTGAAAATATGCACAATTTGTTCTGGCGTATAAGGGGTACGCGCTTGCTGTCCATCACGGAAAGTGGTGTCAGTAATCCACATATCGGGGGCAGGGGACATGGGAATCATATCGCCTGTGAACTCGATTTTAGGTACTTGGGTGTAGGGGAAGAATTCGCGGTAGAGATTGGGTTCCGCACAATTGTTGAGGATTGGACGCATTGCAATACTCCTTTCTTTGACAGAGAGTTTTATAGAACAGTAGTGATTTTTTGACAATTTAATATA
>CAZIVM010000100.1:0-9070 GCA_964542845.1 uncultured Victivallales bacterium | reverse complement strand
ACAGAAAGGCGCAAAAATGGATCAACTCAAAATCGATATCGTTAAAAAACATACCCATACGATTGTAACGCTTGCAGGCCGTTTAGATATTATTCAAGCGCCTAAACTCGATCAACAAATCGAACCCGTTACCCTTGAGATTGCGCCCAAAATTGTGCTCGATTTATCCGAACTCGTTTATATTAGCAGTAGCGGACTTCGCAGTTTACTCCTCGTTGCCAAAAAAGCAAAAGGGAACAATGGGATTGTCCATTTAGTGGGCGCAAAAGGGATGATTTACGACACCTTAAATATGAGCGGATTCCTCTCTATTTTTGAAGTTTATGCGACAATGGACGAGGCCACAAAGTTATTTTAAGATTTTACAATTATGTTACAAACACTTCATATTAAAAACTTAGCCATTATTGACCAACTTGAACTCAATTTTGAGACAGGATTCAATGTCATTACTGGCGAAACAGGAGCAGGAAAATCGGTCTTGACAGGTGCCATTGGCATCATCCTCGGAAACCGCGTTGACAAATCTATGATTCGACATGGTTGCGAGCGATGCGAACTTTCCGCAAATTTCCTTTTGCCCGTTGCTCCAATCCCCGAAGTGATCGATCTTTTAACTCAAATGGAGATTCCGTTTGAGATTGAAAATGGACAAGTTGAACTCCACTTTCGTCGCGTCATCACACAAAGTAGCACGCGAAACTTTGTGAACGACACCTCAGTAACGGCTCAACTTCTTTCGCAAATTGCAAGCTATATTATCGATGTACACGCCGCCAACGAACACTTTTCGCTTCACCAAGTGCAAACCCAGTTGAAACTATTAGATCGTTATTGCAACTGTGAAATTGAAAAAAATAATTGTGCCGACTTAGTGCGTCAGCTCAAAGGACTCCGTGCGGAGCGTGAACAACGTCTTGCCGAGTGCCCCAACCCAACAGAAGTGGAACATTTACGCATCACGGTTACGGATATTGAAAATGCGCATCTCTCTATCGGTGAGGAAGATGAGATTATTGCAAAGCATACCTTAGCGGCTAATAGTTGCGAAATCACAGAGATTGTTCAACGCATCACGCAAATGACCACCGAATCTGAGGGTTCCATTCGCGATACAATGAGTGAAGTGTTGCGTCAAGTGGAACGCCTTGCCCATCTCGATAGCGAAAACGGCGAACTTTTCCGTGATAGTACGCTGGATATTTTGGCTAAAATTTCAGAATTGAGTCGCGATATAGAGCGATATGGACACCGTATTGAAGCGGACGAACAACAATTACAGCTTTTAAGCGATCGTTTAGCCCTTATCCAGAAAATGAAACGTCGATACGGTCCCTCCATTGAAGAGGTGTTTGAGACCCTTGAAAATGCGAAGCGACGTCTGCTTATCTTTGAAGACGCCGAAGAGATGATACGCAATTTTGAACACACGGAGCGTCAACTTATCAGCGATGTTCAACACGCATGCGACGTCTTGCGCGCCAAACGTAAAGCAGGCGCACTCAAGCTCAATCAAGCCGTCGTTGAATGCTTGAACCGACTCGGCTTTCTTAAAGCTCAATTTGAGATCATGTTCAAAGAAGTTTCCCCCACCTTGCAAGGAGCCGATCAAATCGAAATGTGTTTTGCCGCCAACCCAGGAGAAGGCATTGGTCCTTTACGCGATTTAGCTTCCAGTGGGGAGATGTCTCGCATTCTCTTAGCGATCAAGGCGGTGTTATCCGAAGCCGACACCGTCCCGATTTTATTATTTGACGAAATCGATGTCAATATTGGCGGAGAGACCGCACATATCGTTGGAAACGAACTCAAAAAACTTGCCCGTGGACGTCAAATTATTTGTATCTCGCATTTAGCGCAAGTTGCAGTACAGGGCGACACACATATTTGCGTCTCTAAAAACGTTGAAGACGAACGCACCCTCACCCGTGCTGAAACGCTCAATAAACAGGGTCGACTTGCCGAAACGGCGCGCATGTTAGGGGGCGGAAAACCCGCAGAAGCGCACGCAAAAGCGCTGTTCCAACAACTCAAAATCGCTCCCCCATCCCAACAAGATTCACTTTTCTAATCACATAACCCAAGGAGTTCACATGTTAAACCGCTTTCTTATCGTAGCGCTCGCTCTTTTTTGTGTCAGCCAACTCGTCGCTTGCAAGAGTTTAAGCAACAATGACGACCATCGCGCTGTAACTTATGAGTTGATTAATAAACTCAACACCAATCAACAAAAACTTTCATCCCAACTCAATTCTCAAACACAAACATTGCAAAATCTTCAAGCCCAGCAAAGTCAGCTTTTAATGACTCAGCAGCAAAACGCCCAAGAAATTGCGCAACTTGCACAACGTGTCAATCACCTCCAACAAAGTGCCAGTAACTCAGGCAATGTCTCAAGCCAACAAGTGGTTGCCCTTCAAGCCCAAATCAAAGCGGTTGACCAAGCGCGTATTCAAGATGGACAACGTCTCGCAGAGGCTTTAACAAAACAACTCAATGGGATGTCGAATCAGCTCAATGATATGAACAATACCGTTTCAGCCAACGCACAAGCTCAACGCGCCGCAAATAATACCAAAGCGACCCAGAATGCTGTTCCGCCCGGAGAATATTACAAGCATAAAGTGGAAGCGGGTCAAACGCTCAGCGTGATTGCAAAAGCCTATAAAGTGTCCGTTGCCGAAGTTCAAAAGGTAAACAAACTCAAAGATGCAAACATTCGCGTGGGACAAGAACTTTTAATCCCTAAAAAATAATGAACGCATTTCAAACGTTTTTTCAACAATGTTGTGATGAACTCACTGCAAATAAAGTCGACTCCCCCTTTGCAGTAGCACGCTTGCTTTTTGCACATTTTACGCCAGCCGATTTTTCTCAGATTCCCCATGGCGGAGTCTCGGAAATACTTTCGATTGAATCACAACAAAACATTGAAAAAGCAATTCAAAAAATTATTTCAGAAGATTATCCCGTACAATACCTCATTGGCGAGGCCCCTTTTCGTTTGTTAGATTTAAAAGTGACGGAAGCGGTTCTCATTCCGCGCCCTGAAACTGAACAACTCTTAGATGAGGTCCTTCCGTTGATCAAACCGCATCACGATGTATTGGACTTATGCACAGGGTCTGGCGCGATTGCACTTGCTGTCGCTACCGAAAAAAAAGCCAACGTGATGGCATCGGATCTCTCTAGTGATGCCCTAAGTATTGCCAAAGAAAATGCGCAACGTTACCACATGAATATTTCATTCATTCTCAGCGACTTGTTTGAAAATATTCCAAAGGGAATGGCATTTGATTTTATCCTTTCAAACCCACCTTATATTTCAAAAAGTGACTACGATATTCTCCCTCAAAATGTTCAACTTCACGAACCTCGCATGGCATTAACCGATGAATCTAATGGTGTCGAAATCACGCAAAAAATTATTCAACAATCCTTTGATTATCTCAAAAAAGGGGGGTATCTATTTCTTGAAATTGGCGAAACACAAGAAGAAGAAATCAAAAATGAACTGAACAAAATGGGATATAGTGATGTCTGTATATGGAGAGATAGCGCACATAGAATTCGTTTTGCGAAAGGGAAAAAATAATGAAGAAATGGTTATGGATGGTTTCGCTTTTAATTCCATTTTCATTAATCGCCGAAGAGGTGGAAGATTTTGATGAGACCGACGAACTAGTCATGACGCAGTCGGCAATATGGATTGTAGATTCAATTAACGAACTCAACGATTTCAATGCGGGCAAAGATTATTTTAGAGCCGTGCATTTTAATCAAACACCCAGTGTCGGAATCACGCACGAACACACGCAATTTCAACCTCAAATTAATATCTTGGGGCGTCCTGTCCACTTTAAGAATCTCACCCAACAAATGATTCCAACACGCTACAATCCTCCCTATGTTGAAGCCAAACGAAATCAACTCAACATGATGGTCATGCCACCGCAACCCGCGCAAGGAGCTGATTCAATCTTTACTGGGATTGAAGTGTGGATGAAATATCCAGAAAATCGTTTGGATTCAGCAAGTTACACCTTTAAATTCACACGATTAGATCGTATAGAAGCGGCACATTTTATTCTCAAACTCCCTTATAATATGCCCGATAAATATTATAAAAGTTATTATGCTGTCACCGAACAATTTGAACGAACAATATCCATTAATCCACGCGAGAAAGAACTTTTTTTTATCAAGCTTCAAGAGAAAAAAGTTAAAATGAAACAAATGCAATATCCGCGTTGGATGGTCGCGTGTTTTGGCGAAGATGCGTGGGTAACCCGTTGTTTTGGCGAAGAAGAAGAGATCGAAGTTTACCGCTACACTTATTGGGCGTTTTCCGCGCAACCTGCCACAATTAAAAATGAAGACGAAGTCCGTCAGTAAATTTAGAAATTGAGTCCGTCTTTAAGACTTTGACGAATCTTTTCAAATTCAGTACGAGAAATTCCGCAATCGTTCACATTAATATCAAAGCCCGTGAACCAACGTGTCTCAACCGGCGTATATCCCATTTTAACTAAATCTTTTTCCACACCATCCATATGAGCTGCACCATAAAAAATAGCGACTGATTTATGTTTGGAAAAATAAGGGCGCGCTTCTGCAAAAACATAATCATTGCGTGCATCTAAAATCAAGAAACCCAGTTCGCCAAGCAAGCCAGACGTTTTAGTGTTACCTAATACCTCAATCATGGTATATTTAATTACATTTCGTGAAAGAGGATTTGAGGCAATCATCGACATGGAAATGTTTAAAAATGCTTTAGTAAAAGGATTCCCCTCAGTCATATTTTGCAAACTCTCAATTATATCGGAGTCTAATGAATATTGATGACAAGCCGCAATCATATCTTCGGGCGTAAAGTCGCAATGATGAAAATGTGCGCGATCATAACGAATCTCATTGAGCTGAAACTTAATTCCAATCGCTTTTGCTAACATTTTTTGTTGATTCATATCAGGCTTTGGCGTCGGCATATTGGTAGCAGAAAAAGTCTTAACCATTGTGTCTACCGTAAAAGTCAATTCATCATTCGCAAGCACCATTTTCACAGGATTTTTCGTATCTGCAATCATTTGATTGATCATGCGAAGTGGAAGAGCTTCACCTTGTTGCATCAAATCACGACGCAAGACTTTTAAGGATGTAGGCAATGCTTTTTTACGCTTATAAAAATTAACCGTCCAATCGGAAAGCATATTCATGCGACGTTGATTAACTGTATATTTTTGAGCAGGCGTGTCGGAATCTTGAATCACAACATCTACATGAGAGACACATTCAAAAAGAACACAATCGCACGCATCCATCAATTTTTGTAAATCTTGATAATACTGACGCGTCCCAACATGCACCGCCCCCACAAGCCATACATCTGCAAGGCTTGAATCGTTAAGCGCCACAAATTTGCGCGATGCAATCTGTAACGCATAATAACTGCTATCTGGCGAATAAGCCATCATGTAAGTTTCAGGACGATGCTTGGCGGTATCAGTCCCATTATTTGCGAAAGTTTGAGATGCCATAAACATGAACAAACTCATCATCATTAATTGAAAAATACGCATGTTTCACTCCTTTATTTTAATAATTCAAATCAGTCGATTTCAGGGGGTTCAATCTTTGAAAGGGGTTGTGTAAAAGGTTGATAAAGTGGAATATGTTTATTAAAAATATCGCCGCCTGTTTTTAAGGTTATCCCTTTACGCACAGAGAGACAATCCACATTGCAATTAGGGTTAATATCTTTGGTAAACACCATTTCCGTACAAGGAATCCATTGTTCACCCTCATGAATATGTGCATTAGAAAAACGCGCGGCACGTGTAAGTGTTGAAGAGC
This sequence comes from uncultured Victivallales bacterium, assembly GCA_964542845.1. GTDB lineage: Bacteria > Verrucomicrobiota > Lentisphaeria > Victivallales > CAZIVM01 > CAZIVM01. The sequence goes on along the minus strand of CAZIVM010000100.1, from coordinate 3,214 downwards.
GCCAATTACGTTTGAAGTCCTCCACAAAAGAATAATACGATGTAAAATAGGGTTGTGTTTGTAAAGGCGTAGAGAAGGTGATAAGTTTTTGCCAATGTCCTACTTCGGGATCGAAAAAGTATGCACTAAAAGCGATACGTTGATCTGCTAAAGGCTCACACTCTACCATAAAACGATAGGTTTCGCCAATTTTCCAATCGACATCCATAAAGGATTGTCCGCCAGTGCCTTCACCGCCAAAACGCCCAATTCTAACTTCGGGAATCTTAAATTCACAGCGCGTTTGTAAATGTTCGAGAAGCGCTTCGCCCTCACGCTCTTCAGGAAGATCCCACACCGAAAATATGAGCACTTTCTTTTTGTTTTTCAACTCTTGGAGTCCGAAATATCCCCCCGTAAACCCACACGCCATAAAATAAGATTCAGGAGCAGATTTTTGAATGGTCATTTCATTATAAAAACGGCGTGATGGTGGCATTTGATAGCGTAAATGAACCGAAGTTGCCATGCGATGTCCTTTAAACGAAGCAAAACTACACGCCATTACATCCGCATCCGTAATATCAGTAATCCAATTCAAATCTGAAATCGTTAACGCACCATCATTGGTTGAAAGGACACTCAATTTCACAAAAGCGGTCGATACCATTTTTTGAAAAAGAATAGGAACATAATGTTCATCAGGATGGGGCCAAAACGAATGAAAAGTGGCTTGAAATTCACCTTCTGCATAGTCGTGCCATGTTTGACCATCATCCGAAATCGAAATTTTCCATTGTTCAATACGCCCTGAGGGGTCGTCAATTAAAGGAAAATAACGAAACCCATAAAGTGGGCGTTTCATTCCAAGCGAACATACAATTTCATAAGTTAGCGCCTTTTGACGCGCTTTGAAAGCGGTCAAGAATAAAGAATCCATCATGCAAGATGCGGAAAAATCATTCTGCGCTTCAGGGGTTGAAACTAACGAAAAATGATGATCGCCAGGAATTTTCATATTACTTATGCTCCAATAAGCATACTCAATACGGCTTTTTGTGCATGAAGACGATTCTCTGCTTCATCAAAAACAATCGATTGAGCGGAGTCCATCACGCTATCCGTAATCTCTTCACCACGACGCGCGGGCAAGCAATGGAGCACTTTACAATTTGAAGCCGCAGCAGCTAAAAGATCATCGTTCACTTGGTAAGGCGCTAAAAGGCGCATGCGCTCTTCCATTTCAGACTCACATCCCATGCTCACCCATACATCGGTATAGATATAATTAGCATCTTTAACCGCTTCAAAAGGATCTTTTACCCATGAAACTGTTCCAGTGCCTTCGACATCATCCACGATTGAAAGATTCGGTTTATAAGCGTCAGGCGCACAAATTACAAGATCAATACCCGCAAGTTTAGCCCCAATCATTAAAGTATTAGGCATATTGCAAGCGCCATCGCCAATAAAGGTCATTTTAACACCCTTAAAAGTCCCAGAATGTTCTAAAACAGTCAAGAAATCAGCAAGCACTTGGCAAGGATGATAACCATCTGTCAAGGCGTTAATCACAGGGATCGTTGAATATTTTGCAAGTTCTTCGACTTCGGTTTGGCTAAACGTACGGATCACAATGCCATGAAGGTAGCGCGACATCACATTCGCTGTATCATAAATCGATTCACCACGACCAATTTGGAGTTTCCCTTGATCAATATAGAGTGGATTTCCTCCTAATTCGTAAATGCCCACTTCAAAAGAAAGACGTGTGCGAGTTGAGGATTTTGCAAAAATCATACCAATCGATTTCCCTGCCAATGGTTTTGGCGCATCAGGGGTTCCACGTGTTTTTTTGAAAGCAACCGCTAAATCCATAGCGCGATCGAAGTCGGCCTTGGTAAACTCTTTTAAACTTAATAAATCTTTTTTCATGGTTTAAAACCTTTCTCTATAAATAATAAAATTAGTTCAATTTATAATTGGAAAGCACGTCAACAATAATTGCAATTGCCTCATCAGCATCGGCTTTGGTAATTGTTAATGGCGGAAGTAAACGAATCACAGTTTCGCCTGCAGGAAGAACAATCAACCCTTTTTCACGAATGGGGGCCAAGAATTCACCCGGTGCACGATCTAAAACAATCCCAATGAAAAGCCCCATCCCACGAACCCCTTTAACCAATGGGACGTTAGAAAGTTTTTGAGAGAGTTCAGCGCGAATGTAGTCGCCTAAATCATTGACATGGGCCAAAATATTTTCTTCAACAATCGTATCAATCACCGCTTCAGCAGCCGCACAAGCTAAAGGTGTGCCACCAAAAGTAGAAGCATGCGTGCCAGGACCTAAGACATTAGCATATTCGCGTTTGACGATAAAACATCCCATAGGGAATCCATTTGCCAACGCTTTCGCACATGAAAACGCATCGGGTTCGACCCCATAATTTTGCCATGAAAACATGGTGCCAGTACGGCCAATACCTGCTTGAACTTCGTCCATTAAAAGCAATATCCCTTTTGCGGTGCAGAACTCGCGCACTTTTTGAATGTAATCTTTATCAGCAGGGAGTACGCCCCCCTCGCCTTGAACACACTCCAAAAGAACTGCGCATGTTTTTTCATCAACGGCACTTTGAATCGCTTCAAAATTATTGAAAGGGACATGTTTAAATCCCATGGTATCTGGTTCGAAACCTTGACGATATTTGCTACGGCCAGTTGCAGCCAAAGTTGCAAGTGTACGCCCATGGAAAGAGTCGTCCATGACCACAATTTCATTCTTCCCTTGAGGGTTTCCCCATTTACGCGCAAATTTGATTAAACCTTCATTCGCTTCTGCCCCACTGTTAGCAAAAAAGACAACGCCATCCATCGAATGACGAATCAATTTTTCAGCTAAAGAGGCGTGTTGAGGGTGCATAAATAAATTGGAAACATGCACCAACTCGCCCGCTTGCGCTTGAATAGCAGCCGTGACGCGCGGATGACAATGCCCAAGATTACACACACTAATTCCTGAGGCGAAATCGAGATATTCGCGACCGTTAATATCCCAAACACGCGCACCCTGACCACGCACTAAAACGATATCGTTTTGCATGTAGGTGTTCATCACATAGTTTTGGTATTGTTCTTTAACGGACTGGTGTGTTTTCATTGGAGGGCTCCACATAGAAATATTCATTAAAAAATAGTAAAGAAAATTTAGGCGAAGCAATCGATAGACTTAATG
>CAZIVM010000099.1:0-9120 GCA_964542845.1 uncultured Victivallales bacterium | reverse complement strand
CATTGTTACATACAAAAGGGATAAAAAATCATTTTTTTAGTTTATTTTTCGACGTTTTGTATAAAAATCATGCCCAGCAAATATAATTTAGGCACAAAAATGGTGGAGCATATCGGGCTCGAACCGATGACCTCGTCGCTGCCAGCGACGCGCTCTAGCCAACTGAGCTAATACCCCACTTTAATAAGTTGGTGATTATAATATATCACTTATTCGTTAAAATTCAAGTTCTATTTGAAAAATTCACAAAAATTATCAACTCAAGGAGTTTTTCACGCTTAAAGGTAATTCGACAACCTTCCCCCCTAGCCTTAATATATTTTATTCAAAAAACTCATATTGCCTATTGTTTTTTAGATAAATAGGAGTATATTATGTCATGAATCAAGTTAATTCATTCAAAGATAAAAATCATGAAAAAAAAAGATTATCTATCACCCAAAAGGAGCATCATTATGGCAAAACAAATTTTCTTTTTTCTCATTTTATTATTGATTGCAGGGTGTTCAACCACTCATCCCTGGGCAACAAATATTCACGAAATAGAGAATACAACCTCAAGTGTAGACACGCATAAAATCGTGTATATCATCCCACACATGAAGCCCTATGGCATCTCTCTATTAAAAGATTCGAGTTGTATCGAACTCGACGAGTCCACATTTATGCAACTGACTCATCAACCTAATATAACAGGAGAATATATCTATTTGATTCGTTCGCTTTCGCCTTTAGACGAGAATGAATTTGTAAATTTTTCAATCTTCTTATCTCCGAAAGAATGTACCGTTATGCCAGAAATTATGATTCGAAGATACCGTGTTAAGCGTGATCCCATCGTAATACGCTCTTCTCAAAAAATCACACAATCCATCCCTTACGTCAATGTATTTCCCAATGATATATACTACTCATACGATTTTTCTTTTATAAGTTATCACTACTACGAAATATATTTTTACTGGCACGATCTTCTTTATTACTAAAACCCACAACGCCATGTTATAGTATAAAAAATCTAGGGAAGCCAACGTGTAAAAAATTCGGCAACAATCGGGGCATTGGTATACCCCCCTGCCCGTCCGTTTTCAATGAATGATGCGAACGCATACGTCTTACCATTTTTATGTTTTGCGTATCCTGCAAACCAAGTGTTCGTTCGATAATTCCCCAGCGCGCGACTCCCAATTTCAGCCGTTCCTGTTTTGCCATAAATTGTGGCATTTGGATTTTGAGCGCGACGCCCTGTTCCACCCGTTTCGACCACACGCTTCATCCCTTCTTGCACTTGCGAAATTTGATAACGCGTCACAGGCAAATCGATGGCGATTCGATGATTTTTCTTTTCTGCAAGAAAAGTACCATCGGGCGCAATCACCTTGGCAATCAAGTTGGGTTCATATGCTTTCCCGCCATTGGCAATCGCAGACATATAAAGCGCGGCTTGCAAGGGAGAAATTGCAATTTTTCCTTGTCCAATACTCACTAATGCAGTATCAAAGATGGTCCATCGGGTGCCATCAGTTTTGCGTTTGACCTCTTCAGAAGGAAAAACGCCTGCCGATGACGAAAGAATGTAACCTTTAGGACGCTCGCCGAGTCCAGCCGCTTTGAAAATTTTCTGAATATTCTCAATTCCTGTTCCTGTACCGCGCTCGATAAAATAGGTATTACAAGAGGCGCGAATGGCGTTGACTAAATCTACATCGCCGTGTCGCCCCGTACATCCAATGCGTTGATTACCAATTTGCGCGCCCCCTGCACAGTGCGAGGTGACCGATGCAGGAAACGTTTGCATAATCGCCAACGCAACGAGCGGTTTAATAATACTGCCAGGCATTTCAATCTCTTTAGCGGCACGATCGCGTAACGGCCCCTCCGTATCGGTTCGCCATGCTTGATAGGTTGCGTTTGAGAGGCGCGGGACACATTGTTGCAAATCATAGCCGGGATTGGATGCCATCGCCACGATGTCGCCAGTTTCGACATCAAGTAAAACAAATGCGCCTCGGAGTCCTTGCAAGAGTTCTTCTGAAAGTTCCTGAGCCTGCATGTTCAAGGTGAGTTGAACACTATTACCATCTTCAACAAATTCATCATTTTGCAACGAACGCACGGGATAACCCAACGTATTCACCAGCAACAATTTTTCACCCGCACTCCCCCGAAGACCGCGATAAACCTTGCCATCAAGCTCTATGGTGGAGTCCAAGACCGCCTCTAAGGCATGACGTCCAATCATATCTGGCGAATAGTATGAATAGGCACGACTATCGGGCTGAGTGGAAGGATCCGCCTTTCCCACCCAACCAATCAAATGACACGCAGAGCGACCACAAGGATATGTTCGCATAGGCGTCGCTAAAATTTCGACACCTGCAGGGAGTTCGGGCATCTCAAGGAGAGTTGCGAGCTCATACTGCGATAAATCGGTCAAGACCGTGAGGGGAAGTCCGGGGCGCATGTTCATGTGACGCGCCACATCGGTATCGGTCATTTCAATTGGACGCACCAGTGCGTTGGCAATTTGGGTATAGGTAGACATCACATTCTGAACCGTCTCTTTGCGACGTCGCTTCAAAAACGATGAAAGGTGAAAGACCACATCATACGAAGGGCGCGTCTTGGCAATCACCATCTCATCCGAGGAGAGAATCGCGCCACGATTCGCAGGGACGCGAATTCGACGAATCGTTTGTTGTTCCACACGGTTTTGATAAAGTGTTGAATGAAAATATTGTTCGGCAAACACGCGCACCATCAATACCCCAAACCCAACAACCATTAAAAACCATAATAAAAACAAACGATATGTGTTTTGTTTAAAAATATCATTTTGCTTATATTTTTTAACTTCTGATTTCATGATTTCTCCTCTTCATCATAAGCGGAAAGTTGCACTTGTTGACGGGGTAAATAGCGCATTCCAACCCAAAGCGTGAGAAAATCAAAGAGTCGAAAACAAGGCAAAATCAAAATCATGATCATTGTGACAGAAAAAATCACTTGTGATAATAAAGTCAGAAACATCGACATCGAAAATTGATGGTACGCCATCGAGCTTTGTATAATCACCAATGCCGTTAAAATCCCGCCCATCATCACCGTTTGAAACGGGGAAAATTTTGGACGTTTAGGCGGTTTCGAAAGGACGCAAAACAAGGTATAAATTCCGAAAATAAAAAGCGTCCATGGAAAGGCACGAAAATAAACGATGTCAATGGCAAAAGCCCCAAACAATACCGCTATCCAACGTAATTTAAATTCACGCGACCGCGCAAAATAAAAAAGGACTATCAAACTCACTGGAATTAAAAAACCAAAACTTATACAAAAAAATTCAACCATTCCAAACAAGAGTAACAGCGTTAAAAAAAGAATCAGCCCGATCATTCCCCTAAGACTCCCCCCTGAGACTGCACAGGGATAACCACAAAACGTAAATAAGAAATATCAGCTGCGGATTTTACCCACGCGGAACAATCTAAGTTCGACTCAGAACGCAACATCTTTCCGTCAGAACTGGGCGCAATATATCCTACCAAAATCCCTTCGGGGGTGAGCGGGGAAAGTCCTGACGTATAAACAGGTTCACCCTCTCCAACAGAAGCACTGCGGTCTAAATATTTTAAATCAAAATAACGCGATTGCGCCACATACGCACTCCCGCGAATCGCCCCGACAAGACGTGATGCAGGTAAAAATACAGAGACATTAGATTGGGGATGGAACAACGTATTCACTTGTGCTGTATGCCGTGAAACCACCTCAATACGCCCAATCATCACGAGTCGATCCACCACTTCACTTCCCTCTTTTTGAGGGGCAATGCACAAAACAGGTGCGCCCACTTGAATGCCTTTATCACTTCCAACATTAATCGTAAATGTGGCATCCCATGACGTGGGGTCTCTTAAAACCACTTGTCCCACCTCATATTGATGCGAAATAACTTCGGGCAATTTAGCCACTTTGCGTAACGACTCATATTGATTTTGCAAATTACTATGATCCATCAATTTGAGTTGGAGTCGTTCATTCTCTTTACGGAGTGAATGGACCATCCCCACGAGTTCTTCACGCGAACGCGCTAAGTCAATTGAATTCGAAATCCAATGATCCAGTTGGGTAGGCAACACCGTATAGGGGGCAAGAAACCCTCCCAATAAACGATAAGCCGGCTTGCGAAAATTTTCAAAAACAATAATCGCGCCCACAAAAATAGCGAGCAAGATGAAGAGAAGGCGCCAGTTAAAGCGCTTGGATTTAATCATCTTACTCGCCTTTCAGTTATTCAAAGACTCAATTAAGCCTTAAAGATTTCAGACATACGCTCAATTTCAGCGTTTGCTCCCGAAACTAAATCGTTGAAAAGTTCTGACATAGGTTGGATTTGTGAAACCATACCGACAGATTGACCCGCCATCAAAGAACCACCAGCAACATCGCCATCAACAGCAGCACGACGTAATGCACCAATCCAGAATTTTTCAATTTCATGTTGTGCAGATTTAGGCTCCATGCCTTCGAGCTCCACTTTCTTTAAAAGTTCAAGTTGAAGTTTAGAGAAATCTTTTGTTCCTTGGTTTTCAATCGCGCGAACAGGGACAACTGGAACGCGTGGATCCATTTGAACGGTTGCCATCGCATCGCGGCTTTTCGCACGACGGAATGCGTTTTTGAAATCTGCATGAACTTGACACTCTTCGGTCATCACAAAGCGTGTACCTAATTGAACCCCAGCTGCGCCCATAGAAAGGACGTGCGCCATCATTTCGCCTGTAGCAATACCACCAGCAACGAAAACGGGAACTTTATCACGAAGTTTGAGAAGAATTTCTTGAATTAAAACCATAGTTGAAACTGGACCAATGTGTCCGCCCGCTTCAGTTCCTTCAATCACAAGTGCATCTGCACCCGCTTTAACCATACGTTCTGCCAAAGAGATTTGAGGAGCAAAACAGATCGTTTTTGCGCCAGAAGCTTTAACAGCAGCGATCTCTTCGCCTTTAGGAATGGCACCTGCAAAAACAACGAAAGGCACTTTTTCTTCAATCACAAGTTTAATATGTTCTTGATAGAGAGGGGCAATCGTGATTAAGTTAACTCCGAAAGGACGATCCGTTAAGGTACGCATTTCGTGAATTTGTGCGCGGAGAATATCCACAGGGGTGTTACCGCCAGCGATGGCACCGAATCCACCGTGGTTACAGACAGCTGAAACGAGTTTAGGTTCACTCACCCAAGTCATTGCACCGCAAATAACAGGGAATTTTGTGCCGAGAAATTCATTTCCGCGAGCCATCATTTTGGAAAGAATGGGAGAAGGGGTTGTCATAGAAGACCTCCGTAGATTCGATTATTAATGGTTTTTGCTTGTAAGATACATGCATATTATGCAATATATTAAATATAAATATGCCACAAGTTTGCAAAAAAATCAAGTCGGAAGTGTAATATTTTTTTGAATTTATCTTAAAAAGGAACTAATTTAAAAGAAAAAAGAGAATAAAACTTGAATTATTCTTAAAAGTGGGTTATGTTATGTAAAATCATAAAGTTGTAATAAACACAAATACTAATATAGGTTGAGGAGTTTCAAATGAAAATCTTTCTTGTCTGCGCCGTTTTAATGAGCCTTGCAGTTCCGATGTTGGCGCAAGAACCATTACAAAATGCGCGTGTCCATGACGTTTTTCAAGCCAAAACGCAACGTCAGCAACGCATCGCCGTCGTTGATATGAAAGCGATTTTTGAGCGTTATTATCGCCGTCAAGAGATGGACGACAAACTCAAAAAAATAGCCGATGCAGCGAATGAACAACTCGAAAATGCCAACGACCAATGGCAAAAACTTAAACGTGAATGGAAAAAATTAGACGATAATGCCAAAGATATTATGCTTTCAAGCGAAGAGCGTTTGCGCATTCGCAAATCTGCCGAAATTAAATATCGCGAAATGAAAGAAATGGAAGTCTATTGCAACGAACTCAAAGAGCGTATGGATAAAAAAATGAAAGATAATTATGATGCCTTACGCGCCATTGTTCTTAAAGAAATCCAAGACGAAGTGCAACGTCGCGCAGTCGCTGGCGGTTACGATATTGTCCTTGACAAATCAGGCAAATCGCTCAACGATATGAGCGTTGTTATCTATGCCTCCCCAACCGTCGACCTCACCGAAGAGGTCCTACGCGAACTCAATAAAAGTAAACCACAAATTCTTAATACAACCACCCCTTAACCTAAGGATACCCTCATGGCACAACCTATTCCCGCAATGGCACTCGCCCAAAAACTCAATGCGCAACTCGTCGGCAACGCGAATGCCCTCATCACTGGCATGAACTCTCTTCGTGATGCCCAAACTGGTGATATTTCATTCCTTGCCAATAAAAAATATGAAGATCTTCTTAAAGAGACACAAGCAAGCGTTGTTCTCGTAGGCAAAGATATTGCTCAACAACCGAAAGAGGGTCAAGCCTTTTTAGTATGTGATGATCCCAATACTGCGTTTGCCATGATTGGTGAAGCGTTTGCGCCCCCTCCACCACAATATCCTGTGGGTATTCACCCGACAGCGGTGGTTGCTCCTGATGCAAAAATTGGCGAAAATGTATCGATTGGACCTCAAGTTGTGGTTGAATCGGGTGCAGAAATTGGCGATGGCACGATTTTAGTTGCTCAAGTTTATGTCGGTCACCAAGCGAAAATCGGACAAGGCTGTATTTTATATCCATTTGTAATGGTACGCGAACGCTGTCTTTTAGGCAACAAAGTGATTCTTCACTCAGGTGTCGTGATTGGTGGAGATGGGTTTGGTTTTGCCCCCACAGCCAAAGGTATTTTCAAAATTCCGCAATTTGGTATTGTACAAATTGATGATAATGTTGAAATCGGAGCCAACTCAACCGTCGACCGCGCTCGTTTTGGTCGCACATGGATTCAGGCACACACTAAAATTGATAACCTTGTCATGGTGGCTCACAACGTTCAAGTGGGTCAAGCCTGTTTCCTTGTTTCACAATGTGGAATTGCGGGAAGTGCGGAGTTAGGACACGGCGTGATTATGGGGGCTAAATCAGGCGTGAATGGTCATATTCATGTCGGCGATGGCACACAAATTGCTGGGACTTCATCCTTAGCAAAGGGATGTCCGCCTAAATCTGTGATGTTAGGGACACCTGCTGAACCCCAACGCGAGTTTATGACCCGTTATACCATGCCTAAAACCATGAAAAAACTCGAAGCAAAAGTCAAAGAACTCGAAGCGAAAATTAAAGCGTTAGAAAACCAATAACCCCTCAGAGAAAATAAAAATGTCTAAATTAGAGTTGAATGCAAGTGAAACCGTCCTTGTGGTCGTCGATGCTCAAACCAAACTTATCCCCGTGATGTATGATGCAGAGAGCGTACTCAAACAAATTCAACTCTTGGCATTTATGTGCCGAGAACTTCGTATTCCCCGTATTTTTACGGAACAATACCCGAAAGGTCTCGGCAATACCCTTGAAATTATTCAGGAAACTGAAGGCGAATCGTTCAAGGCGTATCCGAAAACATCTTTTTCATGCTTTGGCGAAGTTGAATTTGCAAGCGCACTCACACAACTTTCACCCAAACATTTAATTATCTGTGGCGTGGAATCGCATGTTTGCGTATTGCAAACCGTTCTTGATGCACTCAATAAAGGTTATCAAGTCTCTGTGGTTGTCGATGCCATTAGTTCGCGTAACACCGAACACATGCACTACGCCATCGCAACCATGCGAAACGCTGGCGCCCATCTTTTACCCTTGGAAACCTTGATCTTTGGTTTTCTCAAAGATGCCAAACATCCTTTATTTAAAACTTTCTCACAGGCGATTAAGTAGATGAAAATAAAATTTTGCGTTCTACTTTTTATTTTATTCATCGCCACAGGGTGCGTCGAAACCCGCATGTGGGTACAAGTGAAAGTCGATGAACTCTTCGGGAATACCATCGGCGATGAAGATATTACAGAAATGACCTTGCCCACGGATCAAACCCTCTATTCTCATAATGGCGCAATGACCCTTATGATTAGTAATTTCACCACACAATATGTGATGCCACATGCCTTAGATGCTGTATCGGTATCCAACCAAACATGGCTCGATATCGACTTTGCACGAAAATTGCGTAGCGAACACATTATATCAACCGTACGGCTCCATCTTGAGAATGCACCCCGCATTGTTCACCGCGTGGCACCCGAAAAGCAAAATCCTGATAGCGTCATTTTATGGCAAATGCGACTCCTTCCGCCCACGGTAGATACCCCTCTTTGGGTATCAAACGCCATTCGCATTCGTAAAGACGATTAAGCCTTGTCGCACACTTCATCTAACATCATTTACAGTTGAGATTTGTGTCAATTCTTATCAATATCTCTTGCGCGAGTTCAACATTTTTTACTCTACAACAATATCAAACGTTGTGCCACGATGATCGGTTAAGCGCACTTTATCACCCGAATAGAGTTTTCCAATCCCTTTAGGCGACCCTGTATAAATCGCATCGCCAGGACGCAATTCCCAATATTTTGCAAGTTCGCATAAAATACGCAGTATAGGATAAATCAATAATGAGGTGTCGCCTTGTTGACGCAACTCACCGTTGATTTCACATGAAAAAGTTAACTTAGACAAATCGTCCTTGACCGGATCAAATGGGACTTTGGCGGTAAAATACGCACTACGATCAAACCCTTTGCAAACTTCCCATGGCATCCCGTTTTGTACAAGATAACTTTGGGTTGCACGGAGCGTAAGATCCAATCCTATACTGATGCCATCAATGAGAGCTAATGCCTCTTCATTGGTTTGCGGAGACCCTGTTTTCCCGATATAAATGATCAACTCTGTTTCAAAATCAACGGGTTCACCATTGTACACAGAAGGTATTGAGGGTGTAGGATTAATAGAAGTTGCAGGCTTTGAGAAAAACACAGGCGGAACATCTGGGGCGTTTCCCATCTCTAAAATGTGTTCAACATAATTGCGACCAATACAAAAAATACGTTTTACGGATGTCATTTTAAACCTCTGTTTGGGATAAGGTGGAATTTTGAGCAGCGTCACGAATGATTTCAGATGA
>CAZIVM010000098.1:0-9366 GCA_964542845.1 uncultured Victivallales bacterium | reverse complement strand
CAAAGAGTTAATCAAGATATTTGAAACATTAAGCGATAAAGTCTACATTGAGAGGTGTCGTCAAAAACTTCATGAGCTTGAGAATAAAATTGAAAAAGAAAAAAAAGCGCGCGAAAAAGAAAATGAAAGCGCAAAAGTTTCAACGTCAACAGAATCGATACAACCCACCGTAAAGCCAGATACCCTACCCAAAGAGACTCAAACGATAAAGAAAACATTCAGCGATAAAGAGATTGCAGAAATTGAAATTGCAACAGATATGTTTAAACTTTTAGTGCTTAAAAATTTGCAAGAAATGAGTAAATCAAACGATATACCTCTAAAAAAATTTGAAATCGAAATTCCTGAAAAAATAATGTCGATATTAAAACCCAAACTTGAATCTATTAATTACGGGGATACCCTTGAATCGTTTAATAAATATCAATCCAAAAAAAATGATTTGATTAACTTGTATGTGGTGATGCCAGACCCTGTTGAAGGCGGTAATATTGTTCCCGAAAAATATGCGACCGTTTCGCTCCAAAGCAAAAAATTAATCTGGGATTATTCGCAGATGCAAAAAATAGCTGGGGAAGAGAAATTTCTCCATACACCTCAACATCTAAAAGAAATTTCGTTCTCTATTCTAGATGGGCATACCCACATCACCCTCATCAACACACAAGAATATTTATTCAATCTAGCCATTGATTATTTCAAGAATAAATACCCGAATAAAATTTTATTCCCATGTAAAACCAATGCGAAGTTTGCGGTAACGGTTTCAATGAACAAAATGGATTTTACATTTTTCAATGTTTTGAACACTTCGAATAAAGATATGTTTAAGTTGACTCATCCCATGTTACAAAATTACACTTTATATGCAAGCGTTTCCAACGAAGCTCATCAAGTGGTGTTAAACAATCAAGATATTGCACGCATACTTGCAACACGTCAACAACTCTTAGATCAAAAAGAGCTCAAAAACTATGTCAACGATATAGATAAAGTTCACGAACGCATTAACAAGCTCAATATTTCCCCCTTCCGCGGAAATGATGAACTTTGTGCAGATAGCGCAATGATACTTCTTCAGGCGTTGCGAAATATTGAAAAACTCAATAAAGAAATATCCGATCTAAATAAAGAACTTAAAAAAACAAAAGATGAAAAAATACGCAATTCAATTTATAAGCGTCTTGAACAAAAAAGAAATGCGCGTTCGCAAAATGAAAACTTATTCGTTTCGCCTCCCAACACACCTGCATTTCTAACACGCATACCACGCGGAACGCTTAAACGTATTTTTACCAATAAAGCCCCTATATATGAAGTCCAACTCATTCTCCCGTCGAAAAAAAGAAGTAACCCATGATTCAAGAACAACTCATCGTCAATAAAATTCAAAATTTTCTGAAATCTAACGATCACTCGGCCACGATTGAAAATCAAGAAGTCTCACGCGTGTATTGTAAGTTATGTCACGAAATTAATAAAGATATGCAAGCCTGTATTGAACAAGAAGAAAATGGTTTTCACAATGATGCACGGCGTCTATGCGATTCTCTCAATTTACGAGAACACGCACGCACACTTATGATTGAAAATCTATCTCCGTGGCTCGAAATGGTACACGATCAAAACTGGGAAATTCCTGAATCCATCGACGCAAACACTGTTGCAAAAATCGAACAGATTATTAGTGAAAATTATTCGAGAGACCAACTTCTCAAAATGTATAAAACCGAAATTCGTAACAATAATCACGCACAAAAATTATTTATTCTTTCAGAACTCATACAATGCGATACGAATAATATCGAATGGCGAAAAGCGTATCAAGAAGTACAGCGTCAGCGTGCCAAAGAGATCCCTGACATCGCGAAACAACTCATTATGACCCATGATGATCTCGCTTATCAAAAACTTAGCAATATTCATCATGAAATTATTCAATATCACCTTAAAGACTTTTTGCCCGAAAAAGTGTATAACAAAATTGAAAAAGAGGTTATTACTTGGGAAAAAAGCAAGTTTGCAAACGATGTTGATGGGGCTTATCTTCAACTGGTTTCGGATAGTCATTCAGACGATATTTTTATCTTAGAACAAACCCTTGCACAATGGCAAAAAATAACTCAAAACCCTCTTTATACCCCCTCAAACGAACATCATCAACTCGCTCAGAAAGTTGAACACAAATTGCATGCGTTGCAAAAAGAACAACAACTTAAAGATGAACGACAAAAACGAATCTCAACCCTTGAACAATTATTGCTTGATCATGGTGATGTGCGTGAAATGGGAAAAATTTGTATCGAACTGGATGAAATGGGAGGAATACCTGATGTTTTATTTGATAAATATGAGGCGCATATACAACGCATTCAGCGCACGCAGAGTATAAAAGAGCGACGTCGCATCCTCCTCATTTGCATCGCGATTTTTGTGGGTTTAGGGATTATTTTTTATCTTTTTTCACGCTATCAAGAAGAGTCGCTATATACAGAAAGTATGACACGCGCACAGAGTTTATTGCAAAATAGCCGGTATCAAGATTTTGAAACCGCTCAACAAATTCTTCGACATCATGTACAAGCATTCCCTAAGCATATTTCGCGATCAGAGTTTATTTCATTAAGTGCCAAGGCGCAAGAGAAAATCACGCGCTATCTCAAAAATGTGCAACTCTATCAAGCTAAAATTGACGAAATCCATTCCACAATTCAAAAAAAATCGAATGAACTTTATGCACTGGAACACGTGCAAAACAAACTCCTCAAAGAAGCGCAAAGGTTTGTCCATGCAAACGGAAATGATAGCCCCGCTCAATCGGTTGAAATCGATCAAATACGACGTCAGATTGAATCCTTATGCAATCAATTAATTCTGAATGAAGAACAACTTTTGCAGTCTAAATATTTAACACTCTTGGATGAAATTAAAAGTTATCGAAGAGATGTAGACACGCTCATGATGCAAGAGTCGTATGAAATAGACCAACTCATCGCTGCATTTAATCAATATAAGATTGATTTCAACACCCTTCAAGGAAATCATAAAATCAAAAATATGCCAGCCTATCTCACACAAACCGAAAATGAAATTGAAACCATCCTTCAAGAATATAGCAAAGAAGTCGTCGCCAAACATGAAGATTTAGAGAGACTCAATGCCTTGCAACAATTTCGGACAGTTAAAGGATATCGCACCGCACTTAAAGCATTAAATACTCTTTCACCTGCCTTGCTCAAAGATGTATCCCCAAGCGACTATCTTTACTATTCGTTGCAGACGGAAAAACTCTTAGATCAATATGAAAAATTTCTCGAATCATTTGTCCAATACCATAACACAAAGCGAACCGAAGTTTTTACCAAAACAGAATATTTTGAGTTCTTAAAAGCCGACTGGGATGAGACCATTTTACAGCACATGCAATATGTAAACAAAACTCAAAACTTTGATGAAAATAAAAAAATAGCACTTGAACGACTAGATAAATTAGCGGTTAATTGGACCGTTTTTCAAGTTGCATTACAACGCAAACGCGAAAATATCGTTGATATCTTTTATTGTGATAAACCACCCGTCAAAGAAATTACCCCAACGGGAAATGTCTATCCTGAAATTTTCTATAAAATATCCCCCTTACAATCCAAACCATTTAAGTTTTCAGAAATAAGTATGGGAAGTTCTGTAATTTGGAATATGAACGGTATTGATTATAATGCCCCCAAAGGAAAATTTAGTTATCCCCCATTTAAAAATTATTTAACGATAATGATAAATGAACTCAATAAATGTAAAAGTTATGAAGCGTGTCAAGTTGTTATTCAAAAACACTGGGAGTATCTTCAAACACACTCAACATACAGTACGCTTGATCCTTATGCGCGCTGCATCTTAATGCGAGAACTCCTTATTTTTTATGGGGCTGTCATTGATACACGTGGCGCGAAAAGTCCACTTTCAAAAATATTACTCACCTATTTTAGTCCGGGGATGCCAGAATATATCTTCCCGAAAAACAATGAATATATCGGGAAGCAAACTCCAAATGAAATCCAAAAAGTTGCAAGAATCGCACAATTAATTAAGTTTGAAGATCTTGTAAAATGTGATCAACTCCTCACCGAATGTAACCAATATTTAATTTCAGCACACTTCGTGCCTATTGGTTATATTGCCAAAGATAAAACATTTAAGCGTTCTGCAGCGAACTTAGGTGTCAAATCGGAATCTATCACGCTGTGGCGATTAACGTTCGAACCTCATCCTATGCTTTCTGTTGTGGGCGAACTCGTCGATCAAAAACCTATTTTCTACGAAAATTATAGAAACCAACTTATCCCTGGAGAACTTCTATTCGCATCAGGGAAAGGTAATATTCACAACTTTATGAATCGCATCTCTAACAAGGCGCCCGCACAATTCTCTTTTCCGAAAGCATGGCCTGCCAATATGAAAAATTCAAACAAAAGGAGTCCTTAATGATTTATGTTAGAAAAGAAGGGGTTATTCGAGGGCCTTTTAATGACACATTACTCTCTCAAAAAATAGAATCCAAAGAGATTGACGCGCAAGTTGAAATTTCAGAAGATAAATTATCGTGGACACCGATTACAGACGATAAGCGTTTTGCATCTCTTTTTATAGCTAAAGGTTCATCCGAATCAAAGAATCTTGCGTCCGAAAATAACACTGTAGAAACAATTAAAACACCTCTTCCTATTGAAAATATTTCAAAACAAGTTAAATCCACACAACCACCCTTGCCTGAAATTTTGACATCATCTCAAGAATCAATAACAGAAGAAAATGCCCCCTTAACCGCAGGCGGGATTGTGGAAAATGTAGCAGAACTTTTGTGGTCACCTTTAAGTGCTATTCGGACCATTTTTGCTCCACAAAATTTTGCAATAATCCCGAACACAATTGGGGTCATGTTGCCTATTGCAATGATATTGGGAATCATCTTCATTCAATTATCCGTCATTCAAAATCACCCTTATTTAATCGATAATTCATCTTTGGCGTCATTAAGTATTCCACTTTTTATCATTCCCATCATTGCATGGGGATGTGCATGGATTGCGTTCTACTTAATTTATCTCATATTTACGCAAGAAAAAAATCCTAATGAGTTGTCCCTTGTCACATTCGCTAGCACAAGTATTATATGGATTTTTGCGTGGATTTTATTTATACATGGTGCGTTTGCAGGCGTTGCGAACTTAATTGAAATCAACGAATTGGGTTATCGATTCGGCACGATGATTATTAACGTTTATGGTTTTGTGATGGTGTTGTGTACCTTTATTGCCGTCACGCATCATTACGCAAAAATCAAAGAATCTCAAATTCCAGTTGCGATTTTTTTGGGATTTACACTGTGGTTTTGCGCCACGACACTTCTCATACTTTTTCTTCAAAATATAGTTTAAAAGGAATTTTCTATGAAACATTATGAACTCAACTGGCATCAAAGTGATATTGAATCCAAGTGCGGATTCGCAAGCAAAAAACTCACCGATGCAAATCTACTTTTTACATTTTTATTAGGGACTCTTTTCTTCATTATTTTTTACGGGATACTCACGCTTTCGATCATGGTTATTGAACCGAAGGCGTACGAGGCGTTGCCGTTTGTTGATGCTAAGCCGATCTTGCAGACCGATTCGGTCAATCAACTTGCACAAGCAGAATCAAAGGTTAATTTTCTTTTAATGTTTTTTAATGGCGAGCCGAGTCGTGAAATTCCAGGGGGATATATGATTCCCGCTAAAAACAAGAATCGCTCTTCGATTCCATATTTTACACTCTTTTTAGGGTGTTGGGCGTTTGCGATATTATTGGTTAAATGGGCAAAATTGCACACGCAATCCCAAGCGTTGAAACTGCGTATTTTACCCACAGACACAGGATTCATTCTCAACGAACGCACCTCCGCTGAAATTATTCATACGATTAACCAAAAGGTTGATGATCCCTATAAATTTCTCCTTTTTGATCGTGTGTTGAGATGTCTTGCCAACCTCAAAAACTTAGGAAATGTCCAAGATGTAGCCGAAGGATTAAACACACAATCCGACAACGATGATAAATATTTAGCCTCAACTTATACCATCTTAAAAGCACTCATTTGGGCAATTCCTGTTCTCGGATTTATCGGAACGGTATTAGGGTTATCATCTGCGATTGGTGGATTTGGAGATACGGTTTCAAACTTAGGAAGTGTCTCTGGGGATGCCAAAATTGATTTACTCACAAACTCGTTAAGTGGCGTAACTTCAGGGTTAGGTACCGCGTTTGAAACCACATTAATTGCGCTTGTGATTGCGCTACTCATTCAGATGTTTACATCGTTGGTTCAGAAGAAAGAGGAGCTGTTCTTAGATGATTGTGCCGATTATTGTCATAAAAACTTAATTGCGCGCTTACGCATTAGCGCGTTGGATCACGAAGGATAAATCGTTATGAGTCGCGCTAAAGACGAACTCGCCATCTCATTCTTCTCTTTTCAAGACATTATCACCACAATTACGGGGATCATGTTTTTGATTATTTTTATGCTCTGCATCACGATGAGTCAGATGGACGAAAAAAGTCAAAGTGCACAAGAGGAAGTTGTCGATCTCAAAGAACTCGAAAAAATTGAGATACAAGCGCTTGATCAAGCTAAAAAATCGTGGTTAGAGATTAAAGATTCATGTATGCAAATTGATGAATCGATGTCGAACTACCTCAAAATGAGCGATGATGAACTACAAAGAAAACGAAATGAACTTGAGGAAAAATGTAAGGAGCTTGAAAAAGTATTAAATAGTCTTACCACTCAAAAAGCAGATATTCTCCCTCAACTTCAAAAAATGCAACAACAATTTCTCGCCTTGTGTGCTGAAATCACTTTATTGCAAAAGAAAGTCATCGAAGCCGATGCCACCATTGAGCAAATGAAAAATGAGATTACAACCCTAGAAACCGAACTCAAAAAGAAGAAAAAAACGATTCAAATCACCGTTGAGAGAACTGAAACCAAACAACCCTTACTCGTGGTATGCAGCGCAAAAGAAGTGACCCTGATCAATGCCCAAAAAGAGGCAGAGCACTTCCCCATCACCACCGAAAACGCCGATGTTATTGCTCGCTTAATTCAAGAAAAAATATCTCAAAAAGGATCACCGTTACAATTATACGCCTTAGTGATGGTAAAACCTTCAGCCTTTCATTATTTCGGAAAACTCAACTCCATCCTTGTCTATACCCGGTATGAACTTGGAGTTGAAATTTTACCCGATGAAAATATGGAGGTCACCTTCTAATGGCACGCAAAAAAACAGACGATTCCAGCAGTTTAGAGCTTCTCCTAGACACCATGTGCAATACCTTTGGATGCGTGATGTTCATAGGCATTGCCCTCGTTGTGATTATTGCCACACTTCGTCCTGTGCAAAAAGAGTCTCAAATTGTGACTCTCAGTGATGAACTTTTAAATACACTTCCGTTGAAAAATCCTATCCAATCGGAGCATATATCCAAAAACTTAGTGATTAACCAAATTTACGATTTTTTGAATCATTATATCCAAATACAAAAACAACTTTTAATCGAAAAAGCAAATACGCTTCTCATTCAATCCCAAAAAGAACAACTTGAAAAAGCACTCTCGCTTTGCATTCAACATCAATCCAATTTAACCCAACAACAAGATGCACAAATCGTATCTATTCAATCACTGCAACAACAAATCGAACTGCTTAAAAAAGAACTTAAAAAACCGCGATATCAACTCAATAAAGTGTATCGAAAATCTCAAGCCATCCCCCAAAACCAATCCCCCTACTACTATATTATTTCTAACAACAAAATATATCGTGTCGGCCCTACTCATCCCAAGGATCGAAACAGTTGCACAAACGATGTTCAACTTCTCCCCCAACCCAACGATATTTTCGGAATAACCTTGCAACCTAATCAAGGGCAATCCTTTATCACTGGCGACACCCTTTCACCATCATTGATGCGCGAACTTCAACATTTACGCGAACAACAACGTTTCCCCTATTTTCACGTTCTTGAAGACTCCGCAGAAAAAGCGAGTCTACTCATTGAAGAAGTAAAATCGCAAATGCCCTACATGATATATCCGGTTAAAAACGTTAACGAAATTAAGTATCAGCTCAAGGGCGAAATCAAATATCAATAGGAGTTTATATGACACATTCTCACAAACATCCTCATCAATCTTTAGGTAAACTCCTTGCCTTGCTCATCGTCCTTTTAATGTGCATATTATTCCCTGTGTGGACAGCAGATCACGGAGGTGGAGGCGGCACTGGCGGGGGGACGGGTGGCGGAATCGGCACGGGCGATGGGACAGGAATTGGAGAGGGTTCAGGCACTGGATCGGGCGAAAAAGAGAAAGGTCCCGGCGCAGGAAAACAAGGCACCAAACGCGGGAAGTCTGGCGATGGCGAGAATGTAGGCGAAATGGCAAGTGAAAAAGACAAAATCACCCAATCTCAAAGCGATAACGATTCTCAAAACAAAGAAGATGCCAATGAAACGCCTGCCCCCAAGCAACAAACAGCACTGATTGTTATCCCAGAAGTGATTCCCGCTTTTTCAACCGATGAACCCGAAATTGCAGCAGTCATTCCCCCGAAAAGAAAAGCCCCCATTATCGCCCCAGTTCCTCCCTCTGAAACAGGAATTGATGGTGTCAAGGGAGGCGGAACAACAGGAAATTCGGGTGAAGGCGCCGAAGGAGCATCGGGCGGTGGGGGCGAAACGCCAACTATTTACGATAATGTTATCCCCAACGAAAAAATCATGTTTATTCTTGATGAAACAGGCTCTATGGGGGCGCCTACATCTTTAGAAAAATCACGAATCGAAGTGCTTAAAACCCAGCTCAATACCATGCTCTCTACATGGGAAAAACTCGATAAATCTAAACGTGACAAAACAGAAATCACCCTCCTTGCCTATACCCATAAAGTGAGAGAATCACATCATAAACTTAAAATGAAAGAGAAACGCGACATTACAGTAGCAAGAGATTTTGTCAAAACTATCCATGCACACAGCGGAAACAATGAAGAAGTGGCTTTCAAACGCGGCCTTGAACTCGTGGATCAACTCAATATTACCACCATTTACTTTATCTCAGATGGAGGAAGAGGGTATGACCCACGTGATATGATACGTGAATGGTACAAAAAAAATCCGAAGAAAAAACTCCATATTCACTGTATTGCCATTGGCGAAGATACCAAATTACTCAAAGAAATGGCCGATGAATTTAGCCCCAAAGACGGACCTATCCTTTTCACATCTGTGGCAGATTAAATTTGTTTTTTTTTACAATTGATTTGA
>CAZIVM010000097.1:0-9390 GCA_964542845.1 uncultured Victivallales bacterium | reverse complement strand
CGGATTCGTCTTCGTGACAAAATCTTAGGATTTTTTACCCGTATTGCCCATCTTCTACCTGTCATGATTATGGCTGTGGCTATTTTAATTATGGCAGGACCGCGTCGCTTAGGCCCTCCCGAAGCCGACCGTATTCTTACGAACATCCTTTTTGCGCTCGACTTATCTGGTAGTATGAGCATCGGCTTTGGTGATAATCCTTATCGTTCTTCCAATCGTGGCATTACCATTGGCGGACTCAATACGCTCCGTTTTGAAGGCGAGTATTATACGCGCTATCATGCGGCATTGGATGCAATGAACGATTTTGCGTCCATGCGTGAAGGGGATGCGTTTGGACTCACCCTTTTTGGTTCAGAATACCTCCACTGGTTACCGGTTACTCGCGACATTAAAGCGCTCAAAACAAGTGCATGTTTGCTCAATCCAAACTCCATGCCCCGTTGGTTTGGAGGGACACGCATTGTCAACGCCATTCGTGGTTGTATTGAACGGATGAAAGAGCAAGATAATGGCGATAAACTGCTCATTGTAATTACCGATGGGGAGAGTCAGGACTTCATGAACAATGCCGATCAAGAAGCCGCAAATGAACTGCGTGATGCGAATATCACCACCTATTTTATCTCTATCGACCCCGATATATCGAGTCGCTCCATGCAACTGATTGCCTCGACCACAGGTGGCGAAGCGCTCTCGTGTGGGGACAAAAAAGGTTTAGAACGAATCTTTAAACATATCGATCAAATGGAAAAATCAAAAATGAAACAACGTCAAGCCGAAATGGTCGATTACAACGCGCCGTTTGGTGTTACAGGCTTGGTTCTCGCCTCATTGGCGCTCTTATCACTTTTCGGACTGAGGTTCCTCCCATGGTAAACGAATTTATCCCGACTATCGACTCTTCCATCGTGTGCGATCAAGCCCTCATTGTGGCAGGTATCACATTTATTTTAGGCTGTGTGGCAGAATTTATTCATGCCAAACGTATTCGTCGTAATGCCTACTTATTGTTCGGCCCCAAAGGGAATGTCCCTGTACTTATTCCACTAGCAGCACTGATGCGAATTAGTGGGATAACACTCCTCCTTTTTGGTTTTTATGTATTAGCACAGTGGTATGGGGTGTTTGAACCGCGTGTTGGCGCAGATTCCCCGAAACAAATTCAGTATCCCCATCGCGTCATTGTCGCATACGATGTCTCTCCAAGTATGTACTTTGCGCAAGATGCGGGACCGAACAAAAACCAATTACGTCGCGACCGCGCTAAGGATGTTTACCAATCTGTTGTCGAACGTTTAAGTGGCGAAAATTGTTTATACTCGCTTCTTTTATTTTGGTCGGACGTCAAACCGTTGGTTATCGATACATTTGATATTGCGATTTTAGACAATGCGTTTAACGGACTCCCTCTCCCCTATGCCATGAAATCAGGTGGAAAAACAGAGTTAGCCACTGTCATGAAATATATTTGCGACATGGCCAAAGACTGGCACGACAACTCCGCAACACTTATTTTTATTACGGATGGTGACGTATTGCCCGAAAAAGGACTCCCCACGCTTCCTCCAGCTTATGGGAATGTCCTCGTTTTTGGAATTGGAGATGCGACCAAAGGGGCGTATATTGACGACCATTTTTCACGTCAAAGCCGCACCAACCTTAACGATTTAGCCAACCGTTACTCTGGCGTTTACTTCAATGCAAATGAACTTTATCCGAGTTCCGACTTCTTCGCCAATATGAAAGCCATAGAGGGACAAGATGATTTAGATGGAATCAGTGTACGCACAGTCGCAAAAATCGCTATTATTTTGGGCGCGCTTTTATTCTTGATTCCCTCGATTCTATTAACGTATGCCGCGACAAAATGGATGAATCTAACCCGTAGGAGTGATGGATGAGACGCTTAAAAACTCGTTATATTGTGATTAGCTGGCTGTTATTGCCTGTTTTAGCCATCGTATTCCACTACAACAAAGGGATAGAAATCGACTTAAATCAACGCGTTGAGGGTTTTATGGATGATGCCGCACGCGCTTACGAAGCCAAAGATTACGACAAAGCCAAAGAGATCCTCGATCAAGCGAAAAAAGAAGCCGAAGAACTCCCCGAATATGATGTCACTCAAATTGAGTTACGCAAAGGACTCGCGATGTGCAAAGCCGGCGAACTTCTTGATGCATCAAAGCTCCTCACCGAAGCCCTCCAACGCAATGAAGCCCTTTCAGACCCTCAGTTGTTAGATGCCCTCCGTGAAGCCCTTGGCACCGCATTTTATTACGATGCATGGTACATGCGTATTCAAGGATATGAACGCAATTATTGGGAACCTGTCGCCGATCACTCACGTCGTCTTTTCAAATCCCTTGCGGTGATTGACCAACAAGAGATGAACTACGCTAAAAATGTTGAAAATGCACTTCGTTTGATGCGTATGGACTTACAAACACTCAAAGATAAAGAACCTCCTGAAGAAGTCCAAGAATCACAAAAGAAAAATGATAAAGGCGATCCCCGTGAATGCAAGCAAGGTCAAGATGGCCAAGAAGGCGGAGACGGCGATCAAGAAGGAGAAGGCGAAGGAAAGTCCAATAAATCTAAACGCAAAAAGCCAGGTCAAAAAGGACCTCAAAAAGGCGATAAAGGCGGAGACATTCGCGACAAAGAAGATCCGGCAGCACAAGGGGGCTATGGAGCGCCCGACTTACGTGGATCCTAAAAAAAGAAAGAACTATTATGAAATTATTTTCGATGTTGAGCATGGGGGCAATTGCCCTCAGCATGTGTAGTGCAACCCTCATGGCACAAGGGGATAAAAAGAAAAATCTTCCCCAGCGTGAAATTACCGACTTCCCTGCGGATGTTGATTTGGTAATCAAATTAGATGCAGAACGAGGAGTAAACGAAATCGAAAATTATATCCAACGCATCACCAAGGATGATGCGTCACGCAAAGCATGGACAGAGTTTTTAGAATACACCCAAAAGGCAATGCAAGAAGGAGATAATCCTGCGCCTGATAGTGTATTTAAACTCCTCCCTCACCTCAAAGCGTATATTCAATTGAATATGAGCGATATTCCGCAAGTTGTTGTTGATGTAACGCAACGCGCAGATTATCTTAAACGATGCGCAGAATATGAAGCCTCAGAAAAAGATGACTTCATTGATGAAAGCCCTGTTCCAGATTTTGCGGATACAATATTTTATCGTATCGGATTTGTCATCGAAGCCACAAATACCCCATCGATGAATATTCTTAAAGACGAAATTTTGAAAGATACTTCCGTTGCAATCAATCATCCTGTCAAAAATGGAAAATATACATCATATTATGGGATTCGCGATTCGGAGTTTGAATTTTTCAAAGAAGTACGTTCCCCCGAACAAATTCTCCAAGAACGCTACAACACCAAAAATCCTGTCGCTCAAGTTGCGTTTATCCAAAATTGTTTATTTTACCACTCCGAGAATCTCGATGATTTTATTGCAGAGTTCAAAACAAATCCATCTAACAATCTCAAAAAACAAGGTTTCATTGCCAGTCCAAACGATATCATCAACGTTATCGGCAAAATCGAAAAAGCCAAGCCCTTTTTCTCCTCAAAATTCGCTCAATCTACTGGATCTGGAAAAAAGGGATTAGAATCATTCGATAATTATTTAGCGCTTTCACAGATGGAATCGTGTCAATTCTATTTAAAACCACGCGTCGCGCACCTTGCGATCTCCTATAAAAAAGGGACGCCTAAACCTCCATTTTTTCAACATAAAATCAATCATCAATACCCTGATTTCATCGATGTCACCCATTATCCACGCAAAGGAATGTTGCGCTTTGACTTTTATCAATGGTTAGCGGAGATTGAAAAAATGGAAAATCGGAATACTTCACGTTTTGTAAATGTCATTGCACAAATTGCCCGAATCTCACCCGAAAAAGTGCCAACCCTCTTAGGCACATCATTTGGCATTGCTCAATCTGAAGATAGTGGATTCATTTTGTGGGGCGAACATCAAAATCAAAAAGCCATAGAAAATTTAATATTCTCCTATGCAAATATCCTCATAGAAAAACAATGTATCACCAAATACCATGCGATCAAAGAAATTCGTGAAATTTGGGTAGGACGTTATATTCATGTGGCAATAACCCCTCAGTTTTTCTGTATCCGTGTCGCGCCACAAGTGCTAACGGATAAAACGATTTCAAAACAAAAAATCCTTACATTTTCTAAACAAACATTCCACAAAAAAATGAATTTTGAACCTGTCCCTAAAGCCAATCAATGGGAGACACATTTTGGGCGTTATAATGATGCTTTTTTTGTGGGTGAGAACTTGATCAAAACCAGTCAAGCGATCTCTTATTTAGCAGAAAAATTTGTTGAGAAAAACGACGCTAAAGAATCTTCAAATGCGACCAAAGCTTTGCAAAATCTCCAAACCCTTATTCAAAATTGCGCCGAAGAAATTGACAAAGACCAAATCATGACCATTGGACGCTATAAAAATAATCGTTTAGAAATTGAAGTTAAAGCCGTCCAACGCCCCTAAACGTTTTACCACAACTGTTTGTCCAACTGACGATATTGAATCGCTTCAAATAAGTGTAATTCTGAAATTTCGCGCTCACCCGCGAGGTCTGCAATCGTTCGCGCAACACGCAAAATACGATCATAAGCACGCGCCGAAAGATTGAACTCACGAATCGCATGACGTAAACTCGCCTCCGCTTGTTTGTTTAATTCGCAAAAGATGCGTAATTGACGCGGTTCCATTCGCGCATTACAATATAGGTTTTGTCCCTTAAAACGTTCAATTTGAATTTCACGCGCTTTTGTCGTGCGCTCACGAACCTTCTCACTCGAATCCCCGCTAGGCGCACGAATCAATTCTTCTTCACTTAACGCCGCCACTTCCACTTGAATATCAATACGATCTAAAAGGGGCCCCGAAATACGGCTCCGATAACGTTTAATTTGCGTAGTTGAACAACGACACTCACGCTGTCTGCTCCCATAATAACCACAAGGGCAAGGATTCATCGCAGCCACTAAAATAAACTGTGCAGGAAATGTGCAACTTGCGTTCGCACGCGAAATGGTCACCGTCCCATTCTCTAAAGGTTGACGCATCACTTCAAGCACTTGACGCTTAAATTCTGGGAGTTCGTCCAAAAACAAAACGCCATGATGCGCCAAACTAATTTCCCCAGGGGTCGGATTACTATTCCCCCCCAAAAGTCCAACATCACTACACGTATGGTGAGGCGCGCGATAAGGACGCGCTGTAATCAAAGGCTGTCCGGGCGGAAGTTGACCACATGCACTATGGATTCGAGTCGCTTCAATCGCCTCTTCAAGTGTCAAGGGAGGTAAAATGGTCGAAAAACGTTTCGACAACATACTTTTCCCTGTCCCTGGAGGGCCAATCAATAAAATATTGTGTCCGCCCGCCGCCGCGACCTCCATCGCTCGACGCGCCTTAAGCTGACCTTTAATCTCTGAAAAATCAACGCCACCAAACTCAATTTTATGTGCCAAAATATCCACATCCCGCGTTTGTTGTGCCAGCGTGCATTGTCCAGATAAAAACGAAACCGCCTCGACAAGATGTCGCACCCCATACACAGGAATATCGCCTGCACCAACCGCTGCTTCCGCCGCATTCTCCATCGGCACAATAATACGCTTAATTTGCGATTGTGTTGCCGCATGCGCAGCCATCATCAATACCCCTTTAATG
The DNA here is from genome assembly GCA_964542845.1 of uncultured Victivallales bacterium. Lineage (GTDB taxonomy): Bacteria > Verrucomicrobiota > Lentisphaeria > Victivallales > CAZIVM01 > CAZIVM01. The sequence goes on along the minus strand of CAZIVM010000097.1, from coordinate 3,639 downwards.
GGTCGAATCGTCCCATCGAGTGCCAACTCTCCCGCCAACATCACATTCGACAACGCTTCGGAATCAATCTGTCCCATCGCCGCCAACGTACAAAGCGCAATCGGCAAGTCGTAAAACGCGCCCTCTTTACGCACAGATGCAGGTGCTAATCCCACAACCATCGGCGTGGTAGGCATCTTATATCCCCCTGATTGAATGGCAGATTTTACACGATCTTTGGCCTCTTTGACCGCCGCATCGGGGAGCCCGACAATCGAAACGTTATCACGTTCACCCGTGGGGCGTACATCGACTTCGATCGTCACTAAAAAAGGATCAATTCCAGTAAATCCAGCGGAGTAGGTTTTAGCAATCATAGTTGAGACTCAGAAATAAATTCAGTTTTGAAACCATATTTTCTAATGAGCGCATCTATTTTTTCTAAAACGCTATCAGAGGTAATATATCGATCGCAATAGAGGGCTAATTCCTCGGTTAAAAGGGTAATTGCAATATGATCTTCATCGACTAAGTCATAAATAAACGCATCTTCGAGTTCGCTTTCGGAGAGATTTGAAACTTGCATAACACGTTGCAAAACCGAATCAATATCTTCTGTGCGAATCTCAGATTTCCATGTCGCAAAAACATCAAGATAAAGTTGTTTTGAATCTATGGATTGAAAATGTGTCGCATCTTCATCTCTACGGAGTCCATTCATCACCAGTTCCGTATTTGATTTGACAAAAGAGATGCGCAATAAACAACTCATGGTATGAAGATGATCATCAAAAGTCATAGGCACCTTCTTAGAAAACATCCCTTTGTATTCTGGATGTTGCGTTTCATACCACATCAAAAATTCAACTTCTGAAGATGTGATTTTTTGAGCGAGATCAGGCAACGATTTACGAATACGTTTTGCAAAATATGCTGGATTTTGAAAAACTTCAATTTTCGACAAATCAATTTTATTTTTCTTTTCTGCCTTAATAAAGTCGGACTCCGACATTTTTAGCTCTTCTGCAGCAATTTGAAGAATCAAGATAAGGCTAGAACTCAAATCGGAGCCATCCAATTTTTGCGTTATAATTTGGGTGTATTTTTCACGTTCATTCTTGCTAAGTACAATTTCTACGTTCTCTTGAAGGGTCATTTCAAAGCGCGACACCGCTCCCCGAATAATCCCTTGACGGTATTCCTCACCATCACGTTGTTGCATTTTAGCAACTAATCCCTTAAAATCAGAATAATTTTTCTCGCTAGACTCAATGAATGTTCGAAGCACAATCATAACAACGACGAGAATGATAATCCACACGATTTTTTTTATTGGCATATCCGTTCCTTTCAAGAAAAGAAGTTAAACATAATTCTTTAATAATATAGCATCGTAAAATTGAAATTCAAGTAGAAAATCAAAAAATTAAATTTCGATTCATCGGTTTCATTTTAAGAAAGTTAAAATTTGCCATAGCGTTGTTATTAAAAACTCAATCAACCCTCAAAAAACACCGTTCAAAAAATTGCAAAAAACCAAACTTAATCACATAAACATACATATTTTATCCATTTCGCACATCGGTTATAATTAATTATACTTGATTTTTTTGAAAGCGGTGTTATATTAATAGAAATAAAAATATCGAAAGGGATACCCCTGAGATTCGTCAGATTCCTCAAAAACCCAAAACGGAAAGAGTATCAAATGGAATTTACTCACGAAGTGGAACACATGTGCTGTGTTACCAAAGGCTGTGACCACGGCCCCGCTCCCATTCCGCAAGAAGGTAAGTGGACCCAATCCAAAGAAGTGAAAGACATTTCTGGTCTTACACACGGTGTGGGTTGGTGCGCACCCCAACAAGGGGCTTGCAAACTTACTTTGAATGTAAAGAATGGTATCATCGAAGAAGCTTTAATCGAAACCCTCGGATGTAGTGGTATGACTCACTCTGCTGCAATGGCAAGTGAAATCCTCCCAGGTAAAACCGTACTCGAAGCGCTCAATACAGACCTTGTTTGCGATGCAATCAATACTGCAATGCGCGAACTCTTCCTCCAAATCGTCTACGGCCGTACACAAAGTGCGTTCTCTGAAGGCGGACTCCCTATCGGAGCAGGTTTGGAAGATTTAGGTAAAGGCCTCCGTTCACAAGTGGGAACACTTTATGGAACTAAAGCTAAAGGTACACGTTACCTCGAAATGGCTGAAGGCTATATCAATAAAATCGCTCTTGACGCAAATGGTGAAGTGATTGGTTACGAATTCGTACGTATTGGTGTTATGATGGATCTCATCAAAAAAGGCACTGATGCAAACGAAGCGCTTGCAAAAGCAACAGGTTCGTACGGTCGTTTTGCTGATGCAGCCAAGGTCATTGATCCCCGTCACGACTAATAGAAAGAAGAGGATATAACCATGGCACTTTTTGAATCATACGATCGTCGTATACCCCAAATCAATGCAGTATTAAATCAATACGGCATTGCTTCTATTGAAGACGCGCAAGCTATTGTCACAAGCAAAGGCATCGACGCACTTCAAATTGTTAAAGAAATTCAACCTATCGCTTTTGAAAACGCAGGTTGGGCTTACGTTGTAGGCGCAGCTATCGCTATCAAAAAAGGTTGTGTTAAAGCTGCTGACGCTGCTGAAGCTATTGGCGAAGGCATCCAAGCATTCTGTATCCCTGGCTCAGTTGCTGACGACCGTCGCGTGGGTATCGGACACGGAAATCTTGCAGCAATGTTGCTTCGCGACGAAACAAAATGTTTCTGTTTCTTAGCGGGTCACGAATCATTTGCGGCTGCTGAAGGCGCAATTGGTATTGCTAAATCTGCAAACCGCGTTCGTAAAGAAGACCTCCGCGTTATCTTGAACGGTCTCGGTAAAGATGCTGCTTACATCATCAGTCGTATCAATGGTTTCACATACGTTGAAACAAAATTCGACTACTACACTGGCGCACTCAACATTGTTCGCGAAGTGGCTTTCTCAGATGGCCCCAAAGCTAAAGTACGTTGTTATGGTGCTGACGATGTTCGCGAAGGTGTTGCAATCATGTGGAAAGAAGGCGTAGACGTCTCTATCACTGGTAACTCCACCAACCCAACACGTTTCCAACACCCAGTTGCTGGTACCTATAAAAAAGAATGCAACGAAAAAGGTAAAAAATACTTCTCAGTTGCTTCAGGTGGCGGTACAGGACGTACACTTCACCCCGATAACATGGCCGCGGGTCCTGCTTCCTACGGGATGACAGACACCATGGGTCGTATGCACTCCGACGCTCAATTTGCAGGTTCATCTTCTGTTCCTGCTCACGTTGAGATGATGGGTCTTATCGGTATGGGTAACAACCCAATGGTAGGTGCTACTGTTGCAGTGGCAGTTGCGATTGAAGAAGCGATGAAATAAGCGTTTTTCATACGATTTATGTGCCTTGTGGTTTCACGACTACAAGGCACTTTTTATTTTAAAATGTTCGCCCAATTCAGCGAACAATTTTGATGCATTTAGAGAGTCCTAATCATTTTGAACCCTCTCTATTTTTAATGATTTTTTTATAAATTAATTTATATTTTCCTTTTAACATGCAAAAAAAAGTGTTTTTTATAAAATATTTAAATATAAAAAAAGCTCTGAAAATATCAGAG
>CAZIVM010000096.1:0-9494 GCA_964542845.1 uncultured Victivallales bacterium | reverse complement strand
ATTACTTATATTGGGAAAATCATCAAAATCAAACAATGGTTCAATCCATTCGAAAAGATAATTTTAAATTAATAAGAACTTTACCTAAAGCAAAAATAGAACTTTTTGATATATCGAAAGATCCTCAAGAAAAGAAAAATATCGCAACTTCGCAGCCAGATAAAGTAGATGAACTACTTAATGAAATCCAAAAAATCCGTATAGATTCGAAAGAATTTCCTTTACCACTAAAATAAAACAATATAGGAGACGAAATGAAAATTTTTAATGTTGCTTTAATTGCATGTTCACCATTTTTAGCCGTACAAGCCGAAGATGATTTGTTTAAGCCCCAATCTCTCACCCCTGAAAATCAAATCACTCCGCAATTAATTTTACCCTCTGTTTCCCTCGAAAAAAATTCGACGACTCACACAATTAGTGTTAAAAAGTTAAATCTCAATGCAGCGACACCAGCCATCGAAGCTGCTGCTAAACGTATCTTGAAAGAACATCAAATTTCTTTTGATTCCAAAGGGGTCAAGACACAATTAAAATTGGATGCAACGCTCACGCATGATGAAGAATACAAGCTTTTAATTGAAAAAGATAACATCACCATTAGCGCCAAAACATATCAAGGGATGATTTGGGGTTTGCAAACCTTAAACCAACTTATTGATCAACAAGAAGTTGAGTGCTGCGATATTTCAGACTTCCCGAAATTTCCCATTCGAGGTTTAATGCACGATGTCGGCCGTAACTTCCAAAATATCGAACTGCTTAAAAAACAAATTGATATGATGAGTCGATACAAAATTAATGTATTCCACTGGCATGCAACTGATAATCCAGGATGGCGTTTTGAGTCTAAACTCTATCCTGAAATCAATTCCGCGGAGTCGATGACACGTCAAAAAGGGCGTTTTTACACCCAAGATGAATATCGTGACCTCGTCAAATATGCCAAAGAACGTGGTGTTCTCGTCATTCCTGAGTTTGATATTCCAGGGCACACAGCGGCGCTTCGTCGTGCGCTCAAAATTGAAAAAATGAATGAACCACAAGTTCGCAAAATCATTGGCGACTTGATTCGCGAATTTATTGCCATTGTCCCTAACGAAGATATGCCTTACATTCATCTCGGCACCGATGAAGCCAAATCGATTGAACACGTCCCAGCTGAATGGCTCGTCGAGTGGACCAATATTGCACGCGATGCAGGCAAAAAAGTGATTACATGGAATCCAGGGATTCGTTATGGTACAGATGATAACATGGTGCAACAAATGTGGACAGGTCATGCTAAACCATGGAAAAATCGCCCTTATATCAATTCTCAAAATACTTATACCAATCACATGGATATGTTTGAATTATTGCCTGCATTTATCTATCAAGACGTCCATAAACATACCAACGATGAATGTTTAGGCTCAATCTTGTGCGTATGGCACGATGATAAAGTGGCCGAACAAATGGATGTAATTCGTATGAACGGCGTTTATCCTTCACTGTTAATTTTCTCTGAATTCGCATGGACAGGCATGCCAAAACGTCAAACGGATTACAGCCCCAACCTCCCTTCAAAATCACAAAAAGAGTTATTGCAACGTGCCGTTGATATCGAAAACAAAATCATTGCACATCGCAACAAATATTTTGCAAAAGAGTCATTTCCCTATGTGCGTCAAAGCGATATGGAATGGCGTTTAATCCACTTCCCTAACCCTCAAGAAATTAGCGATTTACCCTCACCAGAAAATCTTAAAGTGGCCTACAATAATGATAAAGTTACATGGTTACCCGAAACCTACACAGGCGCGACCATTTATCCCCAACACTTTTGGTATCCCAACAACTCCCCCATCCCGACTGGCGGTGGAGAGGTATATGGATTTACACGTATTTGGTCGGATAAAGATCAAGAAGTGGGCGCATGGATTGGATTCCACTCATGGAGTCGTTCTTTCGGACAACGTCGTGGCGGACAACACCCCCAACTCGATCAATGGAGCATTTCAGGGGCAGATGTGTGGGTGAATAACCAACGTATCAATCCCCCAAAATGGGCAACTCCAGGGGCCAAAGTCAATGATGAAGAGACTCCTCTTATTGATCAAGATTACCACTATCGCGAACCCTCTAAACTCTCTCTCAAAAAAGGTTGGAACACTGTTTTCATTAAATGTCCACGCGGAAAAGGGTTGTGGAAATGGGTGTTTACATTTGCCCCTGTTGTTGCCACAGGTGATATGAACGTTAAAGAAGTACCTAACCTCAAATATAGTGCAACATTTGCAGATGAATCCATGGAAAAAGCCTTCATTGCATTATGCGAAGAGAACAAAAATAAGAAAACCGTTGCAAGCGGACCTTCCGTTGTGACCTATAGCTTTAAAGATGACAAAAAAGGTGCGTTTACAGACTTTAATACCACTATAGGACGCTTTGTTGCATCAGATAAAGATGCAGCCGAAATTCAAGGCGACCAACTCGTCTTAAAAGGAAAAACAAACCGTACAGCGTCGGTCGCTTTAGAGTTTCCCGAAATTGAACCCGTACAAGTCTTGGAGTTCGATATGAACTTTGGAGCCGGAACAGGTCATCTCAAAATCGAAAAACTTGTCAACGGGAAATGGACAACCATTTGGGACACTCAAACCCTTAAACAAGTCCCCACAAACGCGCTAAAATTCACCTTGAAAGAACCCGAACTTAAAGGATTACGTTTCTCAACACATCCGAAAAACGATGTTAATGTGTTGATCAAAAACTTGAAACTGACTTTGATTAAATAAAAAGTTTCAACTTTAATTCTAGCATCTCTGTTCATATCAAAACGGAGATGCTTTTTTATTTTAAAGAGTAGAGTAAAATTGTGAATTCAGGCTATTCTTTAATCTAAATCTGTAATACAAGGGGCTTTCGGTAACGATTGCAAAAATGTGCGCCCATAGTTTTTTTTCAAAATTCGATTATCCAAAATCACCAAAATGCCTGTATCGCTTTTAGAGCGAATCAGTCGCCCTGCCCCTTGACGCAATTTAATCACCGCTTCGGGCAAAGAATACGCGCCAAACGAATTTTGTCCGCGCGATTCAATCGCCTCACAGCGCGCCTGCACCAAAGGTTCTGAAGGGACAGGAAAAGGGAGTCGAACAATAATCACATTGGAAAGGGCATCTCCAGGGACATCCACACCCGTCCAGAAAGAAGAGGTCCCAAAAAGGACAGCCTTTTCTGAATTTTTAAATAGATGCAACATTTGAGAACGTTCCAGCGATTCACCTTGCATCATGGCGCACATACGTTCACGTTCAAAAAAAGGTTTGAGCGCATTATACGCATTTCGCATCATCGCATAAGAGGTAAAAAGGACAAAGGCCGCCCCTTGAGTCTTCTTCAAATAGTGCATCAAAACTTGCGGTAACTCCTGTTCAAATTGCGGGGATGTGGGGTCGGGGATATGACGGGGCACATGAATTTCGAGTTGGTTCTGATAATCAAACGGGGAGTCGAGTTGAACCGCGCGTCCTTGGTAACCCACACGATATTTAAAATGGTTAAAATCGTTATTCACCATCAATGTAGCCGAAGTTAAAACCACTGGCGGGAGTTCAGGATCCAGCATGTGGTCTCGCAAAAGCGAAGCCACATTCAAGGGAGCTGAACAAAGCGCTAAAAAGCCATGCGTACTATCCGTACGCGACAGCCAATAAACATGCGATTTTAAACTTTGTTGAGAGAATGCAGCAACCGTGTCGGCATACGAAGCAAAGCGACCAGATTGGGTTGAAAGCTCCAACGCAAAATCATCATCGCCATCCTCTTTCAATTCGGTGGCGACCTCGTGTAATTGTTTCGCCAACATGTGGAGTCGATCTGACAGCGTATCAATATGGGCGACATTCTCGCGGAGTCGTTTCTCTGACTCCAAGTGAACAATTCCATTTTCATCGGTGGTTAAAATTTCACCCCCAGGCGTGTTTTTACGACAAAGTTGACGCAACGCATCAAAGTAGCCCGACACCGCGAGCTTAACATCCGAAACCGTATCACGTAGTTCAATTGCAGATGCTCCTTTCATCGTTGCCAAAATTCCGCGAGCATACGAAGGTTCAAACAATCGATTTAACGCAAAATTAAGACCGCGTTCGCTCACGTTGATCCCAAGATGATTGGCCGCCGCATCTTCAATCGCATGCGCCTCATCAATCACTAATGCGCCATAATGGGGGAGGAGCGGATCACTCCCTTCCAGACGCACTTTCAAATCAGTAAAAAGCATCGCATGATTTGTCACGACAATATTGGCACTATGCCATGAACGTCGCGCACGCCAATAAAAACATTTAGAACCAAACGGACACGATGGATATAAACAATTTCCCCCCTCCGAACAAACCGCATGCCATAACGCATCCATCGGCCTTCCATGCGGATAATCTGCTAAAGAACCATCGCGTGTGGTTTGCGCCCAATGTTCCATCAACTGCACCTCTTGTGCTTTAACATAAGCAGGGAGAAGATTCGCATCTGTGGTTGCCATGCGGAGTCGACGCAAACACAAATAATTACTGCGTCCTTTCGCCAAAGCCGCTTGAAACGGGACTTGTTTTAATACTTTTTGTAAAAACGGTAAATCCTTATGTACAAGTTGTTCTTGTAACGTAATCGTTTCGGTTGAAACAAGCACGGTGGTTCCCGTTTGAATCGAATAATAGATTGCAGGGACTAAATAAGCAAAAGATTTTCCAACCCCTGTAGGGGCTTCAATACAAATGTGTTCGCCCTGCACCAAGGATTGCGCGATAATATTCGCCATTGAACTTTGTTGAGGACGTGGCTCGTATGGACGATCATGGTTCTCAGCAAGTTGTTTGAGGGGCGACTCTTCACCAAAAAAAAGTGCAGTATATTTTTCAACCGCATCAGGATCATAATTATGGAGAGTCGACTCCTCATCTGACGAAGCATCCGTTTGAATATAAGCAGAAGAGAAGTCAATCATATTGCACAAAGCTTAGTCTTGTTGGACCATTGCCCCTTGGAATTGCATATCACATAAAGCACGATATTTTCCACCTTTAGCATAAAGCTCTTTGTGGGTACCACTTTCGATAATATGACCACGTTCAACCACTAAAATCATATTAGCGTGTTGAATGGTGGAGAGTCGGTGTGCAATAGCAAATACGGTACGATCTTCCATCGCGGCATTGATTGCGTCTTGAACCAACTTTTCAGTCACGGTATCCAAGGCAGAAGTCGCTTCATCCAAAATCAAAATAGGTGAGTTACGTAAAATCGCACGCGCAATGGCAATACGTTGTTTTTCGCCACCAGAGAGAACAGCGCCACGGTCGCCTACCACCGTTTCATAACCTTTAGGGTGGCGTCCATCTACGATAAATTGATGCGCATTGGCTTTTTTAGCAGCGGCTTCAATTTGTTCTTGGGTTGCCCCTGGGACACCATACGCAATATTTTCAGCGATTGTGGTGTTAAAAAGAATAGGGGTTTGGGTCACAAGACCCACTAAGGCACGAATATCTTCAACAGGAACATCACGCACATCGGTGCCATCAATCGTTACACTACCTGCAGTAACATCATAAAAACGTGCAATTAAGTTCGCAATCGTGGTTTTACCTGAACCCGTTTCACCCACAACAGCAACAACATGTCCACGAGGAATTTCAAATGAGACATCATCTAAAATTTTATTACCGTCCTCGTTGTATGAGAAAGTGACATGATCAAATTTAATTTTGTCTTTAATTTGTTTGAGTGGGACAGGATTTTCGGGCGCAGGAAGCGACATATCAATATCTAAAAGCGCAAAGTAACGATCCGCTGCCGCTAATGAACGCAACAAGGTCGTATAAAGTTGTGAAATCTGTTTAATTGGTTGATACGCTAAAATAGCAGGCGCAGTTAAAGCAGCAAGATTTGCAAGATTGAGTCCGTTAGCATACGAGAAAACCAAGAAGGCAAGCGTTGCACTCACTGTAACGGCCTCTGTAATCGGAGAAATCATTAATTCATAACGTAACGCACGAGATACCATGCGAACAAAACGTGTGTTGATTTCTTTAAAACGATTGACTTCTGTTTCTTCAGTATGCGTCGCTTTCACCAATAAAATGTTGGAAAAGACTTCATACATACAACTACTGGTTAAACTATTATTCTGCATCACATCACGGAAAATACGACGTACACGTTTTCCAATCACAATCACCGGCACAATACATACGGGAACCCCAATAAATAAAACCATAGGCAATAACATATTATCTGCAAGTAAGCTCGCGTATACTATCCCTGCTGTACAAGCTAAAATTTCAAGAGGCGCACGGACCATATCAGCCACAACAAGAGTAATCCCTGTTTCAATCGCTGAAATATCAGAGGAGACACGCGACATCAACGCCCCAATTTGTGTTTGACCATAAAAGCGTAAGGATTGATTCACAAGATGATTAAACAAGTCATTACGCAATTGTTGAATCACATGGATTCCCACCCAACGAATATAATAACGATTCAAGAATGTAAAGAAGTTTTTAAGTGTGAATGTTAAAATCAAACCAAAGACCGAAAAAGCAAAAATTTGCCAGGCTGTACGCCCATTTTCTTCGGTTTTAAATGAAATAATATCATCGCCAAGCATCAACACTTTGGTGGTAGCATCATAACTCACTGGTGAAGGAACGCCAATGGATTGACACACTTTGTCTAACGAATCAATTTTATCTTTAATGAGATCGGGTTTCTCATTTTTAAGGAGTAATTCTTCTAGCGCAGCCGTTTTTTGTTCTTCTGTTAATGTGCTGTCAACTTGAATACACTGTACACGATCGACAATTGTTTGTGCAGAATCACCCGGTTTTGGAAAAACCTCTGTGAAGACGCCAATCATAAAGAAAAATGTACCGAATAAAGATGATGCCATCAATACCCCACACAATAAACCAATAATTAAACGTTTTTTATAGGGAAGTGTATATTTTAACAAACGCCAAAATGTGCTGTAGTTTACCGTATTCGAAGGTTTCGGATGTAATACCTGTTGTAACAACTCATTTTGTGCTTTAAAATTAGTTGTTGGTCGTTGTTGTTGGGTCATAAATGGACCTTTCATGTGAGTGCAACGAAAACGTCGCGGGTGATATGGAGCATTTTACTCCATGATAATATCTTTATAGGTTTTTCCTGCGGGAATCATGGGTAATACGTGATCTGAAAATGGCATGTGAACATCTAAAAGGAAAGGGCCATCGGTGTGAATCATCTCTTTGATGGCATCTTCGAGTTCATCTAACGCCCAAATCTCCTTGGATTTAATACCATATCCTTCTGCAATTTTGACAAAACTAGGATAGGGTTTCTCAAAACGCGGAACGGCTAAAACGGTATTTGCACGGTTGCTATTATGGAATAAATCTTCCCATTGCGCCACCATCCCTAAAGTTTGGTTGTTGAAAATAATCATCTTTACAGGTATATTTTCAGCATAAACAGTTGCTAACTCTTGAATATTCATTTGGAAACTTCCGTCGCCATCCACGTTAACAACGAGTTTATCAGGACGAGCAATTTGGACGCCAATCGCCGTAGGAAGACCGAATCCCATCGTTCCAAAACCAGCACTTGTAATGAGCTGACGTGTGTAACGGTATTCGTAAAATTGCGATGCGAACATTTGGTGTTGTCCTACCCCTGGCACGATAATGGCTTGACCATCTGTTAAGCGTGAAAGGGTCTCAACAACACGTTGGGGCTGGATATATTTATCATTTTTAGGATAGGCAAAATGTGGCATAGCGCGCAAACGCTCAACCTCTGCTTGCCATTCTGGGCGTGGAATCGTTAAAGGAGAGTTGTTCAAAGCAATTAAAACATCTTTGACATCAGCCACCACGCCATGATAAACACGTTTATTTTTATTAATTTCTGATAAATCAATATCGACATGTATAATCTTTGCATTTTCTGCAAATTTAGAAACATCACTAGTAACACGATCATCAAAGCGGACACCGAACGCAAGGAGTAAATCACATTCATTCACCACAACGTTGGCTGCATACGAACCGTGCATCCCAAGCCATTGCATCGATAAGGGATGCGTATCAGGGATTGCCCCTACCCCCATAAGGGTTGTCGCCACAGGGATTCCATAACTCTCCGCAAATTTGATTAACTCTTTAGACGCTCCCGCTGCAACTACGCCACCGCCTACATATAAACAGGGACGTTTTGCACGGAGAATCGCTTGACGAATCACTGAAATATCTTCCATGTTCAACACATGTTTGTGTCGGTAATTACGAATATTTACTTCAGGGCAAAATTTGGGAATACAGGTGGAAGTTTGAATATTTTTAGGAATGTCAATCACAATAGGGCCGGGACGTCCACTGTTGGCAAGATGCAACGCTTCAGCCATGATACGCGGTAAGTCCTCAATATCCAAAACGAGATAACTATGTTTGACAATAGAACGTGTCATTCCAATCATATCACACTCTTGAAAAGCGTTACGTCCAATGAGCGCAGTGGGAACCTGACCTGTAATAAACACCACAGGAATCGAATCTGCATAGGCATCTGCAATCGCGGTCAAAAGATTCGTAGCCCCCGGACCACTCGTGGCAAAACAAACACTGGTTAAGCCTGTGGCTCGCGCAAAACCCGCTGCCATAAAACCGCCACCTTGTTCGTGACGTGGAAGAACAACTTTAAGCTTAGAATGTGAAAGGACTTGATGTAATGGGATGGACGCACCGCCTGGGTAGGCAAATACGGTTTTAACGCCTGCTTGCTCCAAACAAGCGACCACAATTTCTGCACCTGACATCGGAGTGGTGCATTCGATTTCTTCAACTGTGTGAAATGAGGTCATAATTTATCCTTTCGCGCATTTATGAATGCGTTTCTATATACTCTATTGTAAAATATACGCTATATAATATACATCATTCTCAAAAAAAATCAAGTAGAGAGCCTATTTTACATTGATATAAAATGGTGCGCAGGTTCTTGAAGAGAGAAATTTAACGTTCAAAATTTTGACTTATCCATAACCCTTTTTCTTTTTTCGTATCACTTTTCTACAATTTGTGAATTTAATCTTCAAAAAAGAATATCGTTTATCTACACGTGTTCATTCAAGACTTGACAACCTAAAAAAGTGTGATATATTAATTCAAGAAAACATTAAACTGAGTTTAGCACTTTAGCGTGTTATTGAGTCAAGAGTTCACGTCGCAAAATCGAAATTAAAACCATCTATTCGTAGAAAAAAGAGGGAAATGAAATACATCATCGTTTTATTTGTTTTGTTACTTGCAGCATGCAACTCGCTTCCCGAAAAGAAATTTTATAGAAATCGAATCATTTCAGCAGAATTATCAGATATCTCTATCGAAAACCCAAATTTTTCAATTAGGTATTTAGATACTATAGATTCATCATTTAAGAAAAGTTATATCAAAGAAGGATTT
>CAZIVM010000095.1:0-9538 GCA_964542845.1 uncultured Victivallales bacterium | reverse complement strand
CTCTGCACTTGAATTTTGTCATTTATAATATATATTATAGCGTTAAAATTTTAAGTATTAAATCTAAACCGTTTATAAAGAGGTTGTATGACCACCATTTTGGGAATCGAAAGTAGTTGCGATGAAACCGCCGTCGCTATTGTGGTGGATGGCGTTGAGATTCGCACCAATATTATTGCATCTCAAGCCTCCAAACACGCACAGTTTGGGGGCGTAATCCCTGAACTTGCTGCGCGCGAACACTTAAAGGTTATCGATCAAGTGGTGCATGAAGCGTTGAAAAGTGCCGACTGTACCCTTGATGCCGTCGATGCCATTGCCGCCACACGGGGCCCCGGACTCGTCCCTGCATTACTTGTGGGCTATTCCTATGCAAAGGCACTCTCCGCAGCAACGCAAAAACCGTTGATTGGCGTGAATCACTTTCATGCGCATATTTATGGCGCCTTAATGAATGAACCCACTGAATTTGTGGCGGATCCCAAAAACTGGCCCATGATGGCACTGGTGGTCTCTGGCGGACATACCGCAATCCTAAAGCTTGATATTTCGGGTGAAATTGAAGTGATTGGTCAGACCCTTGATGATGCGGCTGGTGAGGCGTTCGATAAAGCGGCAAAGCTCCTTCATTTAGGTTACCCTGGTGGCCCTGTTATTCAAAAGGTGGGCGACAAAGGCGATCCTAAAAAATTCCATTTTCCACGTTCACTCATTCCGTCGGGTGGACGCAAAGTGCGCCCCGAAGATCGTTATAATTTTTCGTTTAGTGGCTTAAAAACAGCGTTACTCTATCATTGCCAACAATATCGTGAAGATGCACAGTTGGAAGGGCAACTTCTTTATGATACTGTGGCTTCGTATCAAGAAGCGATTGTGGATGTGCTTGCAACTAAAACATTTGATGCATTCAAAACGTTTCAATGTCAAACGTTGATTTTAGCTGGTGGCGTGGCGTGTAATCAGCCGTTACGCGATCGCTTTACGCAAAAAATCCCAAAGTATGCCAAACTTTGCATTGCTAAGCCTGTATTGTGTACTGATAATGCAGCAATGGTGGCAGGTTTAGCGTACTATCAGTATCAAAATCAAGACTTTACAGATTTATGTCAGGATGTTTTTCCTAAACTCCCTGCACTTTCGCAGTCACCGATTCGTGGGAGTGTCAAATGATTATTTTTAACTCACAAAGCGCAGAGGATACATTTAATTTTGCTCAAAAAATTGCACAAAGAACGCCACAAGGTGCAACCATTGCATTGCATGGTAACTTAGGGGCAGGGAAAACGCTTTTTACGCGCGGATTTGCTTCAGGTTTAGGCATTAAAGATCCTGTTACAAGCCCTACATTTACGATTTTACAAGAGTATGGGGTGCCTCAGCAAGAGACGCGGTTGTGTCATTTTGACTTATATCGTATCTCGGGATTTGCTGCCGCGCTCGATTTCGGGATGGATGAGTACATTGAAGATGCGTTAAACTACTGCTTGATTGAGTGGTCTGAACAAGCACCCGAAATTTTACCTAAAGAGACGATTCATATCTATTTAGATCGTACGGATGTGCGTTCTCCAGATGAAGATGAACCACGCATTATACGGATTGAAAACGATGAAAATCTTCTCCCCGAATGATCCCGCTTTAATCGAAAATTTGGTTAAAATATTGAATGCGGGTGGTGTCGCTTTGATTCCAACGGAAACCGTGTATGGTCTTGTTGCGCGAGCAGACAATGTTCAAGCGAAAGAAAAAATCTATGCAATTAAGTCGCGCGAGACCTCTAAGTTACTTCAACTCTTTTTTGCGAATCGTGATGAGGTGGTTCGTTATGGCGCTGAACTCTCTCCGTTGGCAGATCATATTATTTCTCAACATTGCCCTGGGGCATTAATGCCTATTGTCCCTCTCAAAAATGGGGGGACGCTTGGATTTCGTATCCCTAATCACTCGCTCGTTCAATCGTTGTTAAATGCGCTGGGTGCGCCACTTGTCGCGACGAGTGCGAATCGTTCGGGCGAACCGAATGCGTTGTCTGTCCACATGGCGTTATCTCAGTTTGAACTGATGCCTGATGCAGTCGTGGATGCAGGTGAAATTCCTCCCGACGCCTTAGCTTCTACCATTGTGGATTTTACGCAAAGTCCACCTAAAATTTTGCGTCAAGGAGCTCTTCAGCTTGATTTTTAATCTCTGTGGATATAAAAAAACTTTATTTCATGGTTTGGAATGATTATTTATACTTGAAAATTAAGTTAAAAGAATGTATATTATGCGGTTATGATTATACATTTAACTTAAGTAGAAGGAATTTAATGATGCGAAATTTTAAAATGACATCTCTTTTATGGACAGCGCTTTTATGTAGCGCATTTGTTTTTTCGTCGACGTTATTGGCGCAAGAAAAAGTAAACGAAAAAGAAGTTCAACTTCCTAATAACGAAAAACTTAATATGAAAAAAGTCCGTGCGGGAACGGTGCTAATTTACGGAAGTATTCCTGTGAAAATTTCGCGCGAATTTTATGTAAGTGAATCCAAAATTTCATTTGCACAATTGAATGCAGTTTGTGGAAAATCGTTAGGGGATAACGCGAAAAGTCCTGCAACAGGAATTTCATTAGGGGATATGCGTCAATTTTGTGAGAAATTAACGGCGTCTGCTCATCAAGACAATCGATTACCTAAAGGTTATGTTTACCGACTCCCCACCGAAGCAGAGTGGGAATATGTTTGTCGCGCTTTAAATACGCAAAATTTGAATATTCATGATATGGAAAAAGCCCCTAAAGAGGTGTGTTTGGATCATGTGGAATCGAATTACCATGGAGATATAGAGGTGTGTCCTTATGTGAATGGGATGGTGGATCCTTACCAAGTTTATCCTGCAGGAAACTTTGTTTTGGTTCGGATGAACAAAAATCAACGCGCTGCAGTATGGAATCCTTCTGTTCCTCATTCGGGAAGTGGTTTTCGTGTTGTGTTGGCGCCTGATTTAGAAGCGGATCGTCTTGCACAAAAAAATCCACCATCGAAACGCAATTATGAAGAGTTAAAAGAGGGTGAAGTGCCGCGTCGTGTCACGTATTCGTTACCGATTGTAAATGCGGTTTCGATGGATATGGTCGGGATTACGCCGGGTGAATTTATGATGTCGGGCAAAACGCCTATCACATTGTCAAAACGTTATTTTATTTCAAAATATGTGGTTTCATCCGCGCAGTATAAAGCGGTAATGAATGAAAAAACATTAAATGCTGTCGATCAAATTATTACCCATATTTCTCCTTCAAAACCTGCAGATTTTTGCAGAAAGATTACTGAGATTGAGCGTGCAAATGGTCGACTCCCCACAGGATATGTCTACCGACTCCCTACTGATGCAGAATGGGAGTATGTGGCAAGAACGCAAGGAGAAAAAGGGGTTGTGGTAGGAATGAATTTATTTCCATCTGAAATGTGTTTCGAACGTGTGCCCGCCGACGGGTCAGGGCGTGTTTCGGCCTATCCATATAAAGACAATATGAAAGATCCTGCTAACTGTTATGGCGGGGGTAATTTTCATTTGATTCGTTCAAACTTAAACAATCGAGTCGGCGTTTGGCATGGTGCAAATCCTTCTGGAAACTGGACTTTTCGTATAGTTCTTGCCCCCGAAGTTCAAGAATCGCAGGCAACCCCTGAAATTGTTAAACGTAAAAAAGTGATTCAAAAAGTTGTAAAACACGTCCCTTCAACCCCTAAAGAACTTCAATCTGCAAAAGATCGTATCGTGGGCGAATGGAACTGGGAAAATGTTAAAAAATATGAAGGATTCGATGATTTCCCACGTGGCGGAAACCACGCGTTTCGTAAAGGACGCGATGATGCAAAACGCAGCGCATTGTTGAATCAAGTTGGTATTTCAAAATCGCTCTTCGGCGCTCAACCTTATGCGTTCCCTGCAGCGGCTGACTTCCCTGGGATTCCTAAAGGAAAAGTGTCACTCGTTGAACGTGTTATCGAAATTGATCCTCAAACGCGCGGTTGGCATAGTTTAGGACTTTATGCGCTCCCTGGGACACCTATTCAAATTCAGTTTATTGGCGATATCGACCTTAAATCGGGCTACAGTATGCGCATTGGATGTCATACGGATCGCGTGGATGGACTCGATCAATGGACGCGTGTCCCCGATATCGCACGCAAACAAGCTGTGATGACCAAACGTTTTGATATGACCTCTCCCATGGGCGGAATGGTCTATTTAGATGTTCACCACTCTAAGGATAAACCTTTTAAGTTAAAAATTACCAATGCAATGGTTGTCCCTATCTACATTCTCGGCGAAACAACCCCCGAAGCATGGAAAGAGCAACTTGCAAATCATCGTGCGCCTTGGGGTGAAATTATATCGTCGCGCCTTATCACGACCCTTTCTTATGACCAACTCTCCAAAATTCAAGAGATTGATCAAGTGGCTTTGCATCTCCAGCGCGGAATGGAAACACAAGATTATATGATGGGATGGGATACTGTTCCAGAACGAATTAATCACCCGATGCGTATGGTTGTGGATCGACAACTTTCCGCAGGGGCAGGTCATGCGGGGTATCCTTTTATGGGGCACATGTATTGGGGAGATTGGTTTGTTAAAGGGGTGTTTTTGAAAGATGGATCGTGGGGAATTTGGCACGAACTCGGTCATAACCACCAAGTTGCTCCCTACGCATTTGCAGGTCAAGGCGAAGTGACGGTTAATATCTACTCTATTTTTGCTCAAAATGCTAACGGAATTCCTACCAGTCGTGCATGGGAAGGGGGCGGTGTTCGTGATGTCAAAGGACTCAAAGCATTCTTCCAAAACACTGTCTCAATCGCCAATGTGGGCAACAACGAAGGCTATAAACTCACCTTCTATGCTGATTTAATTGAGGGCTTAGGTATTGAAGTGTTCCGTGCGGCATCTTTGGCTTACTTGCAAAATCCTTACCCCAATAATTATAATAATGAACAACGTTATAATTTCTTATTGCTTGAAATGTCCAAAGGCGCGCAAAAGAATTTGACCTCCTACTTTAAGGCGTGGGCTATCCCTGTTGATCCTGAGGTTGAAAAACAAATTAAACACCTCCCAACATGGCTCCCTTGTGAGGATTACCCCAATAACTACTTGAAATAATCATAACTCAGAAAGAACATTTATGACACAATCTCATGATCAAAAAGTGATGTTTATGACAGGCGCGTCTTCAGGACTCGGCCTTGCCATGGCTCAAGAATTTAAAAAACACGGCTTTTATGTCATCTCAGCTTCACGAAAAGCGCCCCCAGAAGGGGTTTGTGATGAGTTTATTCCCTGTGATTTATCCGATGATAAGTCGCGTGAAAATTTGGTTAAAAACCTTTTAGAACGTCCTCGTATTGATGTGTTGATTAATAATGCAGGCCTTGGCTCTTATGGGACATGGAATGAAATGAGCGAAAAAGATCTCCGTTATATTATGGAGCTCGACTTTTTTATTCCGATGTTGCTCACCAAATCGCTTCTTCCTAAATTGCGTGAAAGCAAAGGCGCCGTGATTAATACCGCTTCTGTTGCCTCCAAAATTCCGTTGGCATGTATGGGGATTTATAGTGCGGCAAAAGCATCGTTGTATATGTTTTCCGAAACGTTGCGTATGGAAGAACGTGATTTATCGGTTGTGACTGTATGTCCAGGGCGTATTTCAACGGGCTTTTGGAATAATTCAACACATTATCGTGATGTGCCCGATTCTCCATCGACAAATTTAGAAACCCCTGAAGGGCTTGCCAAACGCGTTTATAAATATTATCGCAAGCACAAATGGGTATTGGTCTATCCCTCATGGTATCGATTGGTATGGAGCGTGGTGCGTAATTTGCCGGGTGTATACCAATATTTATCGCGTCGTGCATGGAAAATCTAAATTTTTAGAGAAAACAGCTTGTAATTTACATAAAAGGATGTATATTATATGCACACTTAAGAATTGGAGAAAGTTTTTATGTGGAAATGTCGGGATATAGCGCAGCCTGGTTTAGCGCGTTTGTCTGGGGGACAAAAGGTCGCGAGTTCGAATCTCGCTATCCCGACCATTTTTATTTTAAGTCATTTTTATAATGCAGTGGAATTTAAATTATTATGAATTATTTGATATTCTGCTGAATACTATAAAAAGGTAGAAAAATGGGTAGAAGAATCTTATAATTCTTTATTGAAAGTTTCATCATCCTTTTTTGTGCGTGTTATAAAGAAAAAATCAAATTGAGAATAATTCTTAATAATCTCTAAAATTCTGATTTATAAACTTACGCATATTTTAGACGTCTCCTTTTGCTAAAACGTATACGTTAATAACATCTCATATTATCTTTTAAGAACATCCTATGCGTCGTGAATGATGTGCTTCGAGTTCAAGAAGTTTTACCTTTAAGGACGCTCCGCCACCATAATACCCACACGCCCCTCCTTTTAACACCACTCGATGACACGGAATAAAAATTGGAAGCGGATTGCGTCCGCACGCAGACCCCACCGCACGATACGCCTTTGGCGATCCGATATTTCGGGCAAGTTCACTATACGATAACTTCGTGCCATAAGGAATATTCATCATGGACGACCAAACCCGCTTGTCAAAAAGAGGTCCCGAAACACGTAACGGTAAGTCAAACGACACGCCATCCCCGCGAAAATAGGCCTCAAGTTGCTGAAAAGCGCACGTGTGCAAAGGTAAAAATGGCACCGTTTCAAGTTGCGTCAACAACGGGTGATTCGGAAGTAAGAGCGAATCAATGGTATTGAATTCAAGATTGACCCCAACACCCAGCGTTCCAATTGAAAAAGACTTTAAAGCATATTTTAAGATCATAATCCACCTCTTTTTATGGGTTAAACCACACAAACACCTTACTACAATACCATCAAAAACAAAAAAATCAATAACTTCTTAATTTTTTTTGAAGTTTTAGTTGATATTTTAAAGAAAAGAGTCTTCTCCGCGATGCGTGTGCAATGAAGCGAACTCTTAGAATTGGGGTTTGAGTTTTCTATTCATTTTTTTGCTAATGTTATGTGATTGACTCTATAAACATTTCAAGCCCATAAATCATATTGGGTTTATGGGCTTGATTTTAATGGAAATGATTGGTTTTGTTGAAAAAACTTAATCTTTCTTTTTGAGGATACCAAAGGGTTTACCTAAGGGCAAGAGGGCAAAACCGAGATGGCCTTTGGCAACACATCCTGCTGAACCGTAGAAGGATACAATGGCGATGGCAAGTTCACTCCATGCGGCGAGTGAGTGCCAGCAATGCCCCCATTTAAAGGTGTCGCCAATCAATCCAATGAAAAGGAGGTCGATTAAGAAGAAAATGACAAATAACACTTTATTGGTTTCGAGTGCGATCACTGTCATATAAAGTGTGAAAATGAGGTAGGCAATGTATGCAAAGCCGAGTTGATTTAAGTCGACTAACGCATCAGGTAAAAACATTTTGTTTATCCATGTGAGGGCAATACCTAACCAGAAAAGACCATACGCGCCAAAGGCAGTTGCGCCAAAGGTGTTGTTGTGTTTAAAGTCCTGAAAACAAGCGATTAACTGTGCAAATGAACCCAAGAAAATCGCCCAAGGAAGCACGAGCATTGTGCCATCTGTCCATCCTAATTTTTGTGAGGAGGCAACCAATGTGACAACGGCTAAGCCAAAGAGACCTAAGGCTGAAGGATCTGCGGTAACGATTTTGACATGTTGTGTATTTTCGTTTGAAGACATCTTTTTAACTTTCTTTTGAATGGGTTGGACTGTTTGTTATTTTGGAATCATATAATTTAAATCAAAAACGAAAAAAATCAATTGAAGTTTAAAAAAATGGCGTAAAATTCTTGCTTTGTATTTATGACGAGGATATGGAGGAGGTTACATGATATTTTTCGTAAAATTGTTTAAAAATCGTTGATTAAATTTGTATTTCAACATAATGGTGATACATTAAGTTTGTAACATACGCTCACAACGTCGTATTTTATGTAATACTAATGTAAGTTCCCTCACAATGAGTGCAAATAAAGGAAAGCCTTCATGAAAATATATGTTGATGCGGATGCCATTCCCCGCGTGTTAAAAGATGTTCTCATTAAAGTGGCAGAACGCGTAAAGTGTCATTGCTATTTTGTGGCGGCGTATCCCCCCCGACTTCCCGATTCTATGGTGGTTCAAGGCGTGGGGGCAGGGGATGGGTTTGATGCTGCGGATAATTGGATTGCTGAACAGGTTGAGAAAAACGATTTAGTGATTACAGCAGATATTCCGCTGGCTCATCGTGTGATTACGAAAGAGGGGGCGGTGTTAAATTTGAAAGGTTCTTTTTTTACGCCCGCTAACATTACGCACGCCTTGGCAATGCGCAATTTGATGGACGAGTTACGTGTCAGTGGCGAAATCACAGGGGGGCCTGCGCCCTTTTCGGATAAGCAACGTATTGCGTTTGTCAATGCGCTAAATACTTATATACAGCGTCATTTCAAATGAGGAGGAAAAATGCAACAGATCCCATCCCCCAATCTTCAAATAGAATTGACCCCTGATTTCTTTCTTGAACGATTAGAACAAAAAAATATTCCTTATGCTTCTCCGTTTAAGTTCAGTGATCCTTGTCATGATTTTGACGGACTTGAAGATATTCTCTCTGAGATTTGTCATTTACCATTAGAAGCGGTTAAGGCAAAAGAACTCCGTTATATTTTTAATGGTTTTCTACCTGCCGGAACGTATGAAGAGGTGGTTTATTATTTGCCACGTGCGTTTGAAGAATGTTGTGAAACTGCAGAAATTACACTCTTAGACAATGTTTTGATTTGGATAGGAGAGCATAAAGAACTTCTAGCAAGTGATAACTTATTAAGTTCATGTTTGGCAGAAATTGCCCATCTTTTTGAGGTGTTTTCTCGAAATCTTAGTTTTATACGACAAGATGCGTTTATTTATGTTGAACATTTTGAAATGATCGAATATATTATGTCGTATCTATGCAGTTATAAACAAAAAATACATCAAGTATGCCCTTCTTTTTGGGATGCAATGTTGTCGAGACGTTTTGCAGAACCTCTTCAGGATGAGGATTATGTGTCTATTTTTCTCATTTATGAGGTTGCACTTTCGATTAAAGGGCCTCAAGCTTTTTTAACTCAGTTTTTTGCAGACGAACAAAAGAGGATTGACTTCGAAGGTGCGATCATTCGGTATTGCATGGAAAATACTATTGCTCTAGACTATTTTTCAGAACGAGATATTAATCCCAAATTTTGTGGCGTAGGATTGCGTGCCCTACAGGTGTGAGTTAAATATTATTTTATGATGCATCGTTAGAGGATTCTATGGGAATAACATTGTTTATATCAACGCAAAAAGGGGCGTCCTTTTTATAGTAAGTTTCGACTGAATGGGGGGATTGCGTTGAACAATTTTTCAATATCCATAAAATTAACAACATCAAGAGGAGTCCGCCTAAAATTTGAAAACTTTTCCATTTAGATTGAGG
>CAZIVM010000094.1:0-9650 GCA_964542845.1 uncultured Victivallales bacterium | reverse complement strand
GAGGAGGAAGTTGAGCATACTGTGAAACTTGTGATATTACCTCTTGAAGGGCATTCATTGTATTGGCATGCAACATTGCATATAAGTTACCTGGCACAATAAACTTAGGGACATCTCTAAGATAACAATGCGTCACTTCTCTACGATCAGCTAAACGTTTGCCATATTGAGTTGCATTTTGTAAATCAACTTGCCATAATGCCATCACATTGGCTTTAATCCCTGCGCGTTGGTGATACAAGATTGCTGAAATGCGACGTAATGCCCCTGCTGACTTCATTAATTTTAAGATGTCGAGAAGTTCATCTTGCGTCATATCTAATTCTTGAGCGATATGTCCATAAAAATCTGAAACAACGGGAATATCATATTGCATATATCGAACAATTCTTCGTATCTTTTCAGTTACATCAAAAGATACATTATCTTTACAATCAATGACTTGTAAATCATTTTCGACATTTTCTTCTACATTAAAACGCACTTGAACTTTATATTTCTCAATTGCAGGAAGCCAATAGACGGGATAAGGGGACATCAAGGTCTCTATTTTTTGTTTTTCTTTTTCAAAATGATTTTTTTCAGCAGTCAATGTAAACCACAAAGAGGGATCACCTTCTCGCAAATAACTATGAGTAACCCCTGAATGCGACTGAAGCTTTGATGCAAGCTCATCCGATTTATCGAATGGCGCACCTACAGTCACCAACGTTGATTGGTAACCCAATGTTGCACTATCAAAAACACCACCCAACCGACGAATCAATTTTTCTTTCTTTGCATACGCAATCATTTCAAGAACTTCATCTTCTTGAAGTTGCAACTTTTTTGCAATTATTTTAAAAGGATATGGCGTTAATTCCAACCCGAATTGCAACGCGCCTAACAACGATTGAAATTTCGGATGATTTCTCATGAAAAAGACTCATGCTTGGCAAGTTTACAAAAAGGCTCTTCGGATAAATAATTTCCTGTCATTTCATACGCTCGGGCACGACATCCCCCACAGCGTACATTATATTTACATTTTCCGCAACTTCCAGTATACAACTGCGGATCTTGAATATTTCGCAACACCTCAGAGGTCTGATAAATTGCCTTAAAATCAAAATTATTTTGACGCAAATCACCACATGAAAGTTGTAAGAAACCACAGGGTTGTATCACGCCACGATGCGACACAAACAAAAATCCCTTTCCAGCCAAACACCCTTTCGACCCCCCATGCCCTTCTGCAATGGGGAGCCCCATCTGATCATGAATACGCACCCAATGTGGCGCACACGTTACACGAATAGGAATGGGCGCATCTTTTTGAAGTTGAACGACTTGACGTAACGTCTCCTCATGAGACTCAGCATCTAAAGCAAATTGAGACAACCCTTTTCCGCGACCTGTCGGAACCAGAAAAAAGAGATCCAATGCCATCGCGCCAAGTTCGACTGCATTGGCAAGCATTTCGGGTATTTGATGTGCATTTAAGCGGGTAATCGTACTATTAATTTGAAACGGCATCCCCCCTCCCCTTGCATAGGAGATTCCGCGTAAGGTTTGTTCATAAATGCCCTCAATCCCACGAAACGCATCATGCGTTTCTGCATCTTTACCATCCAGTGAAATGGATAAGCAACTGATTTGCGCTTGTTTCATTTTTTCGACAGTTTCAGGCGTAATAGAGGGACCACAAGGGGACATCACAACGCGTATTTTTTTTGAAACCGCATATTGTGCAAGTTCATAAATATCTTCGCGTGCCATCGGCTCGCCACCCGACAAAATAATCATCGGATTCGGAAACGCTTGCGCCATTCCATCAAGAAGTTGTTTTCCTTCGGCTGTACTCAACTCGTTTTCAAACGCCTTCGAAGAGGCATCCGCACGACAATGTTGACAACGTAATGGACACGATTTCGTAGTTTCCCATGCCACAACCATCATGCGTTGATGCGGTGGAGATGCGTTAGGATGCGACATCGCCATCATGACTCCCTTCATTCAACACGTGTTCATTTTCTTTTTTTGTCGGGAAAAATAAATATTTAATACTATCCACCAAAAGAAAACCTATCGTTGTTAATGAATACACGCCCATGGGTAACGGATTCGATTCAACAGGGAACGCAAAATAGATAATCGCCCCAATCACCATAAAGAAAAAGAGTCGTTTAATTGAATCTAATGAAGCCAAAGTAGCAACCGTCATCGCGAGCAACGGAAACAAAGAGAGAATCATCGCTTGATAGAGTCCATTTTCTGCAAGATGAACTAATGAAGAGATCACTGCAAGTTGTCCAACAAAATAAAAAGCAACCATGGCAATTGTTGAGGGGAAAAGTGCTAAGTCCGATTTTTTGCGTGTTGAAATAATCAACAATGTTAAAATCACCAATGCCGTCACAACAAGAACGAACAACTGAATATAACTTTCCAACTGAAATTCTCCCATTCTCAAGGGAATCCAATCACAACGCAAAGCGTTAGGGGCAGGATAAACGTTTTGTAAAAGCAACAATGTGGTTGTCAACAAAGGCGAAATCAACATCAAAGTCAAAATCAATGCAAAGAGGTGTCGGAGCACCGAACGAATGTTTATTGAAGGACGTTGCATGAAATAGGACCTCGTTGAACCGCACGGAAATAACGAACATCAGGAAGACCAAACAACATCACATATTTCACTTCATACCCCGCTGGAATTTGGAGTTTTTCTGTTAATTGTGGCGCAATAAGCGTAAACGCCCACTTAAGAAGACCACACCATAAGGTGCCAATTCCCATTGTATGCGCCATGAGTTCAAAGTAACTCAAAGCAATAAAAGGATCAGCATCAGGACACGGGATGTCTGGCGGACAAGAGACTACAACCATGTGAGGGGCACTGCAAAAAAGAGCATCTCTGCCTTTTTCGTTTGCACGAACAATATTTGCAAAATGGAGTAAACGCCCTTCCGTTGCGCCTTGAGTCGCATGATCCAACGCTTCAAAAGTTAACCAGCGGAATTTATCCATTACCGCTTTATCCCATATAAATGTATAATGTAAATCTTGCGTATTCACCCCTGTAGGAGGATAAGCAAGCATCTCTTTTAAAAATGCGATTTGTTTATCTGAAATATTTTCGGGTTTGTAATGACGATAAGAACGACGCATTTTGATCAGATTCATCATGGATGCTGGCGTAGGGAAATCGCATTTGGGAGTGGCATCTTTAGGGTTGTGCCCATTCACGGTCAACGCCAATTTAGGACAAACACAAACACAGTGTTGACAATCGATACATTGATCCATCTTTTCAGGAATCAGTTCGGGATAACCGTCAGGCACTATACGAATAATTTTGCGTGGACAATCTCTTACACAAGCGCCACAACGCACACAACGGGAAAAATCTATATCAAGTTTCATATTCTTAAACCCCTATTAACACATTATCGATCAAACGCGTTTTGCCGAGTCGACACGCAACCGCAATCAAAACCGTTTGTTTAAAATCTTTGGCGACTAATAAATCTGAAGCATTCAAAATTTCAACATAATCAATATCGCCACCTAATCGAACAAGCGCATCCGTAATTTGTGCATGAATCATCTCAGGAAGAATCGTTTGATCTTCACGCACACATTGAACCGCATGTTGCAACGCAGCATATATTCCGGGTGCGACTTTGCGTTCTTCCACGCTTAAATATTGATTACGCGAACTCATCGCTAAGCCATCATGTTCGCGAACGATTGGACTCACAATAATTTGAATTGGAAAGTTCAAATCACGCACCATCCGTTGAATAATCAAAGATTGTTGCGCGTCTTTTTGTCCAAAGATCGCCACATCAGGTAACACAATATTAAACAGTTTAGCCACCACAGTGGTCACCCCTCTAAAATGGATAGGGCGTGATCGACCACAAAGTCCTTGAGACAACACGTCTTCATTCACCCATGTTGAAAAATCAGGAGCGTACATTTGGTCTGGGAATGGACAAAATACAATCACATCTTTTTCAATCTCTGCGTTGATTAACGCTGTATCAGCTTCAAAAGTACGTGGATATGCAGCAAAATCTTCGTTAGGGGCAAACTGAGTGGGGTTCACAAAAATACTCACCACCACTAAGTCGCCCTCCTGCATTGCACGTTTCATTAAAGAAATGTGCCCCGCATGCAAATTGCCCATCGTCGGGACAAGAACTATTTTTTGACCTCTCAATTTTCGCGAAATCATCTCTTGTTGTAAAGGCGCAACTTCGCGATAAACTTGTGTAATCATCTCAAAACCTTATTTTTGTAATTTAATCCAATCCGAAATAATCAAAAGACTCTCATCTACATAAGGATCTTTAACATACACAAAAGGATGCGAATCCGTCGAAACTTTCGGTGCGTTTTCTTGCGCTTTCATTTTTTGTGTTTCAACAACCACACGATCCCAAGTTTTATCAAATGATAAATTCACTTTTTGCTCAACAGGTGAATAAATTGCACGTAATTGAGTATCTTGTACGACGGGTTTATCGTGAGGGATGAAAAATTGATGGCCTTTAATGCGTTCAGAAGATTTCTCTTGCAACGCAGGAATTAAAGGCTTAATATCCATAGCAATACGTTGATATTGTGCAGGTTTAATCGTATCAAATGGCATCGCCCCTTTAATATTCGCTTCGCCCTCATTGGCAAGATTACTTGAGGAAGGGAGTAAAATGTCAGCTGGAACTCCTTGACACTGGGTGGTTTCACCATTCACGCGATAAAATTTAGCGGTGGTTAAATTAATGCCACCAGGAGGATGAGGAAGCCCCATACGTTGAACAAGAGGAGTCAAATCGACCACGCGTTGAACAGTGCCTTTACCAAAAGTGCGTTCATCGCCTACGATAAGAGCGCGACCATAATCCTTAAGTACTCCTGCCACAATTTCAGATGCTGATGCAGAACGTTTATTAATCAATACAATCAAGGGTTGCGTGAAAATGGAGTCTGCATTTTGACATGTTAAAATATTAACATTATGACGATCACGAATTTGAACCACTGGCCCCGCAGGGATAAAAAGCGATGCCATACCTAAAGCCTCACTTAACAATCCGCCACCGTTATTGCGTAAATCTAAAATAATTCCATCAATCTCTCCACTATCTTTTTGCATCTGTTTTAACAAACGACGCACATCATCGCTACATCCATGTTTTTCGCCATTGGGGCCATTTGGACGTTGATAAAATCCTGGCAAACGAACAATTGCGATTGCTTTTTCGCCATCTTCCCCTTTAATTAATTCACGCGTAACGGATGCACGTGCATCTTCCGTAACAATATCGTTACGAATAACAGTAACAACTTTGCGCGAATCAGGGTCGTCAAAAGGGACCAATGTCATCGTTAATTTAGACGACTTGGGTCCACGAATAAAATTACTAACATTCATCGCAGGTAAGCCTGTCAATTCTATCGGCGAAGAGTTTTCTTCCATCACCGACAAAAGAATATCGTCGGCCTTAATATCAATTTTTTGCATTCCACAGGGGCCGTTAGGCAACACACTCTTCACTTGGCATACGCCATCTTCCATCGAATACTGAATCCCAATGCCCGCGAAAGTGAGGTTCAACATACTAATGCGACGCTCAAAATCTTTAGGGGCTGAATAAATTCCGTGAGGATCAACCGTCAAAGCAACGGCAGTGAGCAGAGTCTCTGCGGCCGCACGTTGTGGAGGGAAACGATAAGGATAAGTCATTTGATTCAATCGCAACATCACGCGACGCGATTCTGGAAACTGCGCTAAATAAGCATGTTCTTTGCGAATATTTTTGGAGTGAAGCTCAGGGTGTTTCGCTAACTCACGCGCAACACGTACACGCAATACTTCATTTTTAACATAACTTTCCCACAAATCAATCTGTGAAACAGAATCTGTCGCCCGTTTAAAAAAGGTCACTTCTTGATCTGTTGACAAATCAATTTTGTTTTGATCCAAATAACGTTGTGCAAAAAGCGAAAATTCTTCGGCACGACGCGAAATGAGTTCAGAGACAACCCAAGGAAAGACGAGTCGATCCGTTTTGAGTTCATCATCAATAAACGTGCGATACTGCGACAACGAACCAATATCCTCTTCCGTTAAAAAAAGTCGATACGGATCGTATAAATCTAAAAATAAATCAAAAGTTTTTTCTGAAAATTCATCATTAATCACAGGCGGAGCATAATGATGTTGCGCTAACTGACTTGTAACCGCTTTCGCTAAACGGCTCATATCCGACATCGGCGGTTGAGGCTGACGAGGTTCAAGACGAATCACTTCAGGACTACGGGAGGTGGCGCAAGCAATCACAGATGTTGCTAAAACCGCAAACAACACAAGGGGACGAATTTTCATAATAGATCCTTATACAATTAAGATGAAGATGTCAACAACGCATTCAATGCTTTAAATTGTTGATAATCTAGAATTTCGGGGCGCGCATCAATACGAATATCCAATGAAGCAAGTGCCGCTTCAACGCGTTCTCTTCCAAAGGTATGCCCTAAAACTCCCGCCATTTTCTTTCGACGATGCAAAAATGCCATCTTCACAATTTTATTCAATTGAACGCGCTCTTCAAAGGTTGGAAAAGGCGTCCGAGCCGTTAAAGTTAAAAGTGCAGAATCGACATCTGGAGCAGGCGTAAACAATTGGGGAGGCACCACCTTTGCAAGTGTTGCTTCGTATGCATGCTGCACACAAATAGACGTGGCACCATACGCCTTTGTTCCCGGCTTTGCTGAAAAACGTTCTGCAACTTCTTTTTGCAACATCAACGTCATAGAAGTTGGCGGATTCTCTTGCATCAACATCGTCATGATAAAAGGCGAACTAATCGAGTAAGGTAAGTTTGCCACAATCTTATAAGGTTCACTGCCTAAATATTCGGCGTAATTGACTTTGACGGCATCCCCTTCTTTAATTTGAAAGTTAGGCACGCCTGCAAAATGATTGCGTTGCCATTCCGCCAAACGATAATCAAATTCAACGGCAAAGATTTGTGCGCCTGTTGCCACGAGGTGTCGGGTTAACGCCCCAAAACCTGGGCCTACTTCCAAAACGCGATCGGTCGACTTTACATCCCCCAAGCGTACGATATACTCTAAAAGATTTTCATCGGTTAGAAAGTTTTGTCCGAGATTACGGGAGGGACGAAAGCCCATCGCTCTCATCTCCTCTTGAAGTTCTGCTAATTTCATCGTAACGCTCTTATTCGCCGTAAATTAAGCGATCAATATAAGTGCGAAGTTCAGCAATAGGTACACGCGTTTGTGTCATTGCATCACGGTCACGAACGGTAACGCACTGATCAGTCTCTGAATCGAAATCGTACGTAATACAGAAAGGTGTACCAATCTCATCTTGACGACGATAACGTTTACCAATAGAACCCGTTTCATCATATTCACAACGGAAGCGCGCACGCAATTTGTTGCACAACGCTTCAGCAGGTTCTGCTAACTTCTTAGAAAGAGGGAATACGGCCACTTGAACAGGAGCAATACGCGCAGGGAAACGCATCACGATACGCACATCTTCTGCTTTACCTTCTTTTTGAGTTTCGGCAGTATCTTCATCATAACAGTTGCAAAGCAACGCCAAGATCATACGATCTGAACCGACAGAAGTTTCAACCACGGTAGGCATAAGTTTTGTATTAGATGCTTGATCAAAGTACTCTAAGTTCTGCCCCGAAAATTCGCTATGACGCGACATATCCCATGTTCCACGGTGGTGAATCCCTTCAAGTTCGCCCCAACCAAAGGGGAACTTAAACTCAATATCCACGGCAGCTTTAGCATAGTGTGCAAGTGTTTCGTGTTCGTGAATATGAATCATCTCTTCTTTAAAGCCTAAAATATCGCGATAAAAACGAATGCGTTCTTCGCGCCAGAAGTTGTACCAATCCAATGACTCCTCATCCTTACAGAAAAATTCCATTTCCATTTGCGTAAATTCGCGTGAACGGAATGTAAAGTTACGGGGATTGATTTCATTACGGAACGCCTTACCAATTTGCGCAATTCCGAATGGAAGTTGTTGACGCGCAGCAACACGCACAAGATTGAAGTCGACAAAAATCGGTTGGCAAGTTTCTGCACGGAGATAGGCAACATGGTCTTCATCAAAGACAGGGCCAACAAATGTTTTCATCATCAAATTAAATTCACGTGGAGGTGTCAAATCTTTAGAACCGCAGTTTGTACAGGTGGTTTCATCGGGCATTTGATCGACACGGAAACGGGATTTACAGGCACGACAGTCGGTCATTAAATCGCCAAATTTATCTAAATGGCCTGAAGCTTTCCAAACTTGTGGGTGACAAATAATGGTTGAATCCAAACCTTCAACATTGTCGCGAGACTCCACCATGTAGTTCCACCATAATTGCTCAACAGCACGTTTCATCGCTGAGCCATAAGGACCATAATCCCAAAAACCATTAATCCCACCATAAATTTCAGATGACTGAAAAATAAGACCACGGCGTTTACATAAGGCTACAATTTTTTCCATTTTTTCAAGATCTTTGTCGGACATAGCGACTCCTCTAGGGTTATTTTTTGTTTTTTTAGTTTTATAAAAGATTATTCTATTTTCAAAATATCATTTAGTTTCTTGTATTGGATTGATCCGAATCATCTGAACCTTGCTCGGTATCTTCAGGACGACGTCCTTTCATGATTTTAATCTCGTCTTTCCCCACATAGCGTTGAACATAACGAAAACTCTTCGGATTTTTTTCAATCGCAATGTTGACGCGACGACTGATTAAATTTCGATCACAAACACGCCCACATCCTTCATCACAAGAGACAATATCGCCACGTTTGGGCATCCCTTTTTGAAGTTCTTGATAGGTATCATGTTCATATTTCAAACAACATTTGAGTCGACCACAAATTCCTGAGATATTTGAGGAAGTTAAAGGGATATCTTGGTCTTTTGCAAACTTCACGTTGATGGAGGCAAAATCGTTCAAGAATCGACAACAGCACATCGTTTGTCCGCAACAGCCAATACCACCAATAGCAGCCGTCTCATCGCGAACGCTCACTTGGCGTAACTCAATACGCGATCCCAACGTTGTCGCAAGCACTTTAAGCAACTCACGAAAATCAACACGGTTCTCCGCGGCAAACAACACAATGCATAAGCGACCATCCACACTGTATGAAACATTCAATAATTTCATCGGCAAGTGCAAATCAAGAATAATACGGCGCACAACCGGTTCATTATCTTGCGCTTTTTTCACCATCACCTTATGATTGGCAATATCATCATCTGTGACTTGTCGAATCAAGCGAGGGGGTTCATCCACTTTGCGGATATCCGCCATGAGTGCGGGTGAACCTTCCGTAATATCAACGAGCAAACCATATTCCAAGAACTGATCACGCTTTACGATATAGTATTGCCCTTTAATAGGTTCGAATCCGGCATCAGCCACAGCGTAATATTTCACTGTGTTATCCAATTTAATTCGGTAAAGCGTTGTCATATTTCATCCTTGGTATTAAGTTTATTTTCATTAATTCATTATATAATATAAACCCAATTTCAAAATTTAAAACCTTTTTTATAAAAAAAAACAATTTTTATTTAATTTTTACGTTTATTTAAG
>CAZIVM010000093.1:0-9664 GCA_964542845.1 uncultured Victivallales bacterium | reverse complement strand
GTAGAGTTTGTGGATAAATTTGCTGTTTGATAGATAAATATCCCTCTTTGTTTAACCCGTCGTTTGAACCATCCAAAACCAAGATAA
The DNA here is from genome assembly GCA_964542845.1 of uncultured Victivallales bacterium. Classification (GTDB taxonomy): domain Bacteria; phylum Verrucomicrobiota; class Lentisphaeria; order Victivallales; family CAZIVM01; genus CAZIVM01. The sequence goes on along the minus strand of CAZIVM010000093.1, from coordinate 9,577 downwards.
TGTCTGAATCCTTACTGACATAATATATGGAATGAATTTTAGAAGATGCCTTTTGATATTTTCCATAAATCTCTTTTTGTCGACACATAAAATTGTCATAACGGAACTCAATATACGCATCAGATAGCGAAGTACATCCAATGAGTCCTATTAAGAATATTATGCTGAAAATTATTTTCATGGGGACGATTAATTGTTATCGGGGCTAATTTTAAGCAAACGTGCACTATTCATCACAACAACAAGTGCGCCTAAAAATTGAAGCGTTGCAATTGCAACAGCAGGAATCCACATGTATTCTGGTGTTGAAACAAAGAGGGTCATGGCCAATCCCGAAAGAATGATGAGTCCACCAATCACAATATTTTGAATCATCACAGCACGGTAGCTCGTGGAGAGTGTCCGTAAATAATTTAACCGTGAAAGCTGAGGCGTCATTAAGGCAATAGACGCTGTTTCAATCGCAAGATTGTTCCCCGTATTTCCCATCGCAACCCCAATATCACTTGAAGCGAGGGCGGGTCCATCATTCACACCATCCCCAATAAAAATCACTTCACCATTGGCTTTAAGTTTTTGGGTTTCAATGACTTTATCTTCGGGTTTACAATGCGCCACATATTGATTAAGACCGAGTTCGGCAGAGATTTCGCGGGCAACAACATCGCGGTCACCTGTCACCATAATGAGTTCGCAATCCGCATCGGAGAGTTCGGCAAGCGCGTTTTTCGCTTCGGGTCGGATTTGATCGCGTAAAGAGACCCATCCCATGGGATGATTGTCTTGAAGAACAAAAACAAGACTCATTCCATGATTCGCATCGTCGGTATAACCTTTAAAATCATCAATCGATGCGCCATTTTCAACCATCCAATCCATGTTTCCTAAATAGATTGCGTGATCTTGGATTTTACAAGTGATCCCGCGCCCTGGAATATCTTTCCAATCTTGATTTTCGGGAATAGGGACATGCACTTTGTCGGCCAACGCAACAATGGCTTTGGAAAGGGGGTGTTGACTCATCTTGCCCGCACTTGCCGCAAATGATAGGAGTTGTTCTGCGCTAAAATCACCAATAGGGGCAATTTGAACGACCTCTAAGTTTCCTAAAGTAAGCGTCCCTGTTTTATCAAAGATATACTGTTTGATTCGAGAGAAACGTTCGATATCTGCCACGTTTTTAATTAAAACACCAAAACGCGCTGCAGCTGAAAGCGTGGCAACCGCTGCGGATGGCGTACTTAAAACGAGCGCAATAGGGCATGAGGCCACAAGAAGTGTGACCACGCGATTCCAATCGTGATCAAATGCAAGCCACACCAAGAATGTGAGCAATAAAACTAAAGGGGTGTAGTATTGTGCATAGACATCCATCATGCGAACGAGGCTAGGACGTGTTTTTTCTGCATCTAAAATGAGCTGTTTGACTTTTCCAATTAACGTGTGATCGCCTAAGGTCAGAATCTCAATCACGGGGGCTCCCGAGAGGTTAATTGTTCCCGCATAAACGGGGTCGCCTGATTTTTTATCGACAGGGACAGATTCCCCAGTGATATTGGCTTCGAGTAATGCACTATTTCCAGACAAGATGGTGCCGTCGGCAGGGACGCTGTCTCCTGGGCGAAGACGCACTTTATCGTGGAGTTGAAGTTCTGTGGGCGGAATCACACTCTCTGTGCCGTCCGCATTCACGCGAATCACCTCGCTATTGGTTAGTTTAGTGACGGCTTCAAGGGCATGTTTGGCGCCTGATGCACTGTGTTTTTCGATATATAAACCCATCATTAAGAAGAAGGCAACTGTTGCCCCTGTTAACAATCCCACAACATCACCTTGTGCAACTGCTGCGGTTACTGCAATTAAAACCAACTCGTTCATGTGGCGCTTGTGAGTTTTATAATCGTTCCAAATTAACAAAATGAGTTTAGGAACCAAGATTAGAAGTGCCAAAATTCCACAAATGGCAGCATTAAACGTGGCCGACTTAAATAATACTAAAAATGCAATGGCATCTGCAATCAAAATCGCAGAGACCACTAAGATTAAAAGATCGATATGCGTTGTAATTTTTTTCATGATTAATGCGACTCCGCTTTCTTTTTCTTCGGATTAGGGGCACGACCTAAAGAGACTTTGAGTTGTTGCATTGTACTAGCATCTAAAACAAAACGCTCTTGCGCATTTTGTAAAATGGTATAGAGGGTTTGTGTGCGTAGATAACGCGTTAAAGATTCAGGATTTTGCGCATATTGTTTTTGGATATGTGCAAAACGCATGGCGTCACGTTGCGCCTCAGCGATGCGTTGTTTCGATTGGATTTGAGCATCTGACTTTATTTTTTCGGCTGATTTAACAGATTCGTTTTTAATTTTATCGGCTTCAGTTTGTGCGGCTACAATACGATGAGTCCCTTCGGATGTTGCGGCCGTAGCTTGCAAATAATTCGCTGAAACCTGAGGGGGAACAAGCGTCTGAATGGTCATGCGCTCAATGGTAATGCCGAGTTGATGCGTATTAAATAGGCGTTGTGTTTCTTGTTGCACGGCTTCATTAAATAGAGTAGGTTGTCCTAATATTTCGCTCGCTTTCATCATACTTGCAACTTTAATGGTGGCACGATTTAAGAGTTTTTCCATTATGGGATAACATTTAGGCGTTTGATCTTGAATTAACGTTGTTGGATTGGGTTTACATTGTTGATAAAACGCATGAAAAGTCATTGACTGTGCAGGCTCCACTCTCCAAACGAGTGTTGAAAGAGGGGCAAAAATGGCATTTCCATCCGCAGACATCAAGAATGTATCGTCTTCAGGATTTAATGAGGGAGGCATTTCGCGTACATATTCATACGCTTTTCCCGGACGAAACGTTTTAGATGTTAACGTTGCGCCATTGAACGTGGGGATACGTTCAATTCGATCAATGGGATAAGGATAAATGAGATGAAAGCCCGTGGTCAGTGTGGCGTTGTGTTTTCCCAAACGATAAACTTGTACCGTTTCGTTATTATTCACAATAAGTAAAGATTGAGCGAGCATAACACCCAGTAGAATGAGAATAAAAATATAGATCCATTTCCCATTGGATGTTAGTGTTGCGACTGAAGGGTTCGCCATAATTATTTCCCTTTCACCATGTAGGAGTCAGAGAAAATATCAAAAGGAGGGGTTCCGGGTGTGATGACCAACGTTGTTTTCTCTTTCAAGATCGTTTCGGTGGCTTTCAACTTTTGAAGGAAATCTGCTAACTCTGGATTTGAGGCAAAAACTTCTTGATGTTTGAGAACTTCTTTTTCGGCTTCTGCACGAATTTCACCTGCTTGACGTTCTGCATCCGCGAGAAGTTGAGCGCGTTGTATAATGGCTTTTTGTTCAATTTCGTTGGCTTGTTTTTCTGCAACGGCACGTGCTTGCGCGGCTTGTTGCTCGTATTCGGCATTTTGACGCTCTAACACGGATTTAATCACACGAGAAGGAAGGGTAAGTCGATCAATTCCTGCAGATACAACTTCGATAGCATAGAGCTTTTGCGCTTCAACTTTAAGGGTGTTAACTAAGGCATCTTGAAGGGCGTTGAAACCCTCTTGAGAGAACACTTGATTAAAAGTATATTCAGCGAAACGAACCCGCATTTGATCTTGCGTCAACGAAAATAATTTGAGTTGCATATCTGAGATTTTCCCACAACGTTCGTGGAAAAGGACCGGGTCGCTCACTTTCCATGTTACAAACACACGTGCAAGAAGCATGCTCGCATCTTGGGTTTGAAGTTCGGTAAGAGGGGATTCGTAAATTTGATGATGTTGATCAAAAATAACGGCTTGATCAATGGGCCAAGGCATCTTAAAATAAAGTCCTGGTGTGGTTAAAACCTCATTGACTTCGCCCACGCGCATAATAAAACCGGTTTGATTGGCAGGGAGAATAAAACAGCAACTGTATGCAATAAAAAGGAGTAAAAGAGGGAGAATCAAACGCACCATTTTGAAAAAAGGTTTTCCTTGAGTTTCAGGGATGGGGGTGTTTGTTTTTGGGAAAAGAGACGTGTCGGTGTTGTCGTTCATAAGTATACCTCGTTATAAAATCGGATCAAGCATTGAAGGGGCAAGTTCTTCTTGTAAATCGAGCTCCATCATAATGCGCTGGACGGCATTTTCGTTTTGAGGAAGCGCGAAGAAGAGTTTACGAAGGGGGGGGTAATATGTTTTCATCACGGTGAGTGCCGAGATGGTTTTGTAGAGTTCTCCGAGTTGACGATACGCCTGTTGTTTATGCGCAAAGTCGTGTGCAATGATGGCAGATTGCGTTATTTTTTCCAATGATTCTTCTGTGGCTTTAGACTCATGTTTTAATGCATCGACCGACGCTTTGGAAAGCGTATTTATTGCATTTTTTTCGGCGTCGAACTGACGTTTTTTGCCTTCAAAATAAGCCAAAGTATTGGCGTAATAAGCTTTGACCGATTCTTTGGGGGGAGCGATTTGAGTGATATGAACGGCCAATACAGGAAGGTTTGCCTGTTGGAAATCACTTAACAATGTTTTCTTCAGTAAGTCAATTTCCGTAAGCGGTTTTGGATTCTTGAGCATAAATGCTGTTAAATATTTGCGCGCGTGAGCTTGTAATATTTGGGCATCATTCTCTAATGAAACACCTTGTTCCGAAGTATAGAAGGTAAGACTTAAAGCGTATTGAGAGATAAAAAGGTGATGATTGCTTGATTCGTCTGTTGCAGAGATAACCCATTGCGCTTGTTCGTCAATTTTACTCTCAGATGTTTTAAGTAAAAGAGGCGAATGAATATCTAATTCGCCCACCATGCAAGTATGACAGCGCGCAGAATCAATAATTTCAGGGCGACTCCATGAGAAATGAAGTCCTGGTTGCAAGATTTCACCATGAGGTAGTATCGCGCATTGATGGGGTTCTACTTGTATAATGCAGGAGAGTCCGCCTAAAATAATTACTTGAAAAAGGATAAATGGGATGAGTGCAATAAGTGAAAAGCGAATCACGCTTTGGAAGGTGATTTGAACACCAAATTGATATAAAATTGCATCATGAAGTTGTGATATTGGGGTTTGTTTAGAACCCATTAGTGCGCAAAGGAAAGGTGCGCATAATTTAAAGTGAGCGAGAGAATTTTTAGGTTGATATACATAACGGAAGATTGAAATTAAGATGTCGATTAAAAAAAGAACAAAAATTGCAATAAGGATATTTTGAATAGTCACATTGTTTAAGGGGTCTGAAAACCCTGCATTGTGGGCGTAAGTACGACAGGTTTCTCTCGCTACAAAAACAAGGAGAATTAACGCTTGGAGTTTGGTTGCTCCTGAAGCTAATGTTGTTGTTTGAGTAGACGAATGATTCATGATTTTAACAACAGCCCATGTTGCTATTCCCCAAATCGCAAACGCTAAAAGTACGGCATAGTGCCAAATCATGGAGGATTCAGTGGTTTGAGAAAAAATAATGAGATAGGTTAAAGCGGCTGAGCCGAGTAAAAAAATGATAAAATAAAGGCTCGGAATACCAATTTTGCTATAACGTTGCCAAAGTAATTGTTGTTCTCTGACAATATTTTGTGCTTCAAAAATTTGAGTGGACTTGGATTGATGAAGTTTCTCTTCATAATCAATTTCTTGTTCAGCGTTTGACTTAAGTTTTTGTGTAATCCATGAAAGAAGCGTAGAGCCGAAGAAGATGGCAGATAACAGTGTGGTCATCCATATCCATGTTTGAGGCGCAATGAATGTAATCATGGCGTTACATCCTAAAGTGATTGCGCCCAAGACGAGTAGGAGTGTAAGCACGCGTGGGTGTGTTGAAGTATTTTGATGGGTCATAAATAGGCCTTTGTCATTGTAAACTATATATGTATATAATTTATCCTCTCTTTGTCATTTTTTCAACTTTTTTATCTCATTTTTTCAACTTTTTTACGGATAAATTGAAAAAACAGGTTGAAAGTATGGAAGGATGTGCTATTTTATTAAAATGTATGTCAATTATGATAATAAAGTAAACGAGGTAAAAAATGTTATTTCAAGTCATTAAAGGCGCGTTGGAAGGCACGAACTTTGAAAATGATCCGAATGTGCTTGACATTTCAATTGGTTCATCTCCAGAGAACGTATGGCACCTTATTGGGTCTGGCGTTTCTCGCAAACATGCACGGGTGTTTAAAGAGGGGATATTTTGGTATATCGAAGATTGTAATAGCACAAATGGTGTGCGCTTGAACAGACACCGTATTGGAGAAAAAGCGCGCCTTGAAAATGGAGATACGATTACTTTAGGAACGGTGAAGTTTCAATTTTTTTATCGTCCAGGAATTACAACGGATGCGCCTTCGGATACAGAAGTGGGCGATACCAAACTTAAAAAATCAAGTTTTCAACGTCATTTTGGTGCCAATGGTGAGAAAACAAAACTTATTCCTGGTGTGATTATTGGCGACTATAAATTAGAAAATCAAATTGGACGTGGCGGTATGGGCGAAGTATGGTGTGCCATGCAAATTTCGACACAAAAACGTGTCGCTTTAAAAATTTTACATAATATGGAAAAACATGATCCGCGTGAGATTAAACAGTTTAAAAATGAGATGAAATTACTTCAAAAGATTAATCATCCCAATATTGTGCGTTTCGTTGGGAGCGGTAAATGTGAAGGGTTAAATTATTTAGCCATGGAATATTTGACAGGTCTTCCTTTGCATAAATATGTGTATAAACAAAAAGGTCTTAATGAACTAGAGTCCCTGCTTATTACGCGTCAAATGGCATCGGCATTATCTGAGATATGGCAGAAGTATCATATTATTCATCGTGATATTAAGCCAGAAAATATTATGGGATGTGCGCCCGGTGTTTTTAAATTGATGGATTTAGGGATTAGTTGTGGCGTGCATGATGCCTCGAATATGAACAGTATTCCTGAAGGGACGCCTGAGTTTATGAGCCCCGAACAAATTCAATCACAAATGCTTGATTTTAAGAGTGATATATACTCTCTTGGGGGGACGTTATATTACATGCTTGCAAATGATTTTCCTTATACGGCAAGCAGTCAAAACGTCCTTTTAACACAGGTTTTGAATGATCCTCCGCCATCGATTGTTCGCAAGAAACCGCAAGTATCGAATAACACGAATGCTTTAATTTTGCGAATGATGGCAAAGAAACCCTCAAAACGACACGCCAGTTATCAACAACTTATACAAGAAATAGATGATTGCATTAAATTTATCTATGCCAAACGCAAAGAATCTTAATCGATTTATATAGATTAGGTATAGAGGACGGCGGAGCAGTTGCTACAAGTTACGATTTCATCGACTTTTTGTAAATCGTTCAAAACTTGCGCTGTTACGCGTGTATGACAGCTTTGACAAACACCCTCAATCACTTTATTTAAAGGGACGCCTCGGTTGCGTGCCCACATGCGTTCATAAAGAGGTAAAATGGTGTTAGGCACTTTTTCGCGTAAAACTTCCCGTTGGGCAATTTTGGCGGTCTTCGCGGCTTCTGCATCTTTCAAAATTTGTTCAAGATCGGCAATTTCTTCTTTGATTTCTTGCTGACGCTCTGTGTTTTCTGCATCCGCTATGCGCACGGCTTTTTGTGCGGCTTCAATCTCATCTAAAAGGATAATTTCTTCGGTTTCTAAATCAGACTTCCGTTGTTTGCACGTTTCAATTTGAGTGAGTGCGGCATTGTAATCTTCTTGTTTTTTAACCATGGCCGATTTTGTAAGTAAGTCTTGAATCGACTGGACTTGTTTTTCGGCTTCAAGTTCAAGATCTTTGAGTCTGACTTCAAGGTTTTGAAGATTATGACGTGTGGCTTGAAAATTGGCATTCATTTCATCAGATTCTGCTTTGAATTTTGCAATTTCAACCGGAATTTGAGCAATACGCTGTGTAAGAGCGCGAATTTCGACATCACAATTTTGCAAATTCAATGCGGGTTCAAGCCAAGTGGGATGAGTCATAAAATCTCCTTTATTGTCAAATTATACGTTATTTGAATTCAAAATTTCTTGCCAAAATGTAACTTGATCCGCAACGGCAGCAGGTGCGGTTCCACCGATATGGTTGCGTTTGTTTACGCTCGATTCAGGTGAAAATAGTTCTAAACAACCTTTAGTGGCCTCTGGAATAGAAAGTTGCATCTCTTCGAGGGTGATTTGATCTAAGGGCTTATTGTGTTCGCGACTCCATTTTACGAGCGATCCTACACGATGATGCGCTGTGCGGAAGGGGACGCCGAGTTCAACAAGCATTTCCGCAAGATCTGTTGCCATTAAGAAAGGGTCTGTTGATGCTTCGTACATGGGGCCTTTATTCACTTTCATCGTCTCAATCATTGGCGGATAGACCGCTAAGATTTGATTGACAGTATCGATAGCATCAAACACTTGTTCTTTATCTTCTTGGAGGTCGCGATTATAGGTGAGGGGGAGTCCTTTACAGATGGTGAGCATTCCCATCAATGCGCCATAAACGCGCCCTGTTTTACCGCGTGAAATCTCAGCGATATCGGGATTTTTCTTTTGAGGCATCAAGGATGAACCTGTACAGAATGCGTCGTCCAACTCAATAAAACGAAACTCTTGCGACATCCATAAAATAATATCTTCAGATAAGCGTGACACGTGCATTGTGAATATTGCTAATGCGGAAAGAAGTTCGCAGGCAAAATCGCGACTCGCCACGGTGTCCATTGAATTACGTGTAACTGCTGGAAAATCAAGTAAACGCGCCACGGTTTCGCGTTCAATAGGGAGTGTTGAACCTGCAATGGCTCCTGCGCCTAGGGGGGAAACATTAAAGCGTTTTTTGCAATCGATTAAACGCCCCATGTCGCGTTCAAGCATTTCGACATAGGCTAAAAGGTGATGGCCGAGCGTGACAGGTTGTGCGTGTTGGAGATGGGTAAACCCTGGCATAATGGTTGCGCTATGTTCTTCAGCTTGATCCACTAACGCTTTTTGAAAACCGCGCATTCCTGCAACCATTTCATCGACAGCTTCTCGGAGATAGAGTCGAAAATCTAAATTGACCTGATCGTTGCGACTACGAGCGGTGTGGACGCGTGCGCCTTCTGTTCCTAACGCCGCAATGAGTGCGGTTTCAATGTGCATGTGGATATCTTCGAGCTCGACTTTATATTCGAATTCTCCACGTTCAATTTGGTCTTGAATTTCAGTAAGTTTTTCACGAATCGCTTCGGCGGTTTCTGCAGGGATAATTCCCTCTTCAGCCAACATGGTAACATGCGCCTTGCTTCCCATAATATCTTGTTTATAAAGTCGTTTATCGTAAGAAATAGATTCTGTAAATTCTGCTACTTTTTGATTGGTCTGACTATCAAATCTTCCGCCCCAGAGTGCCATAATATGCTCCTTATGGTTGATGTTTATGATTATTATTTTCTGCTTTCTCTTTAATATAACGCCTCTTTGCTCTTTTTTAAATCGACTTCTCTACTTTTTTTGCAATTTTCCTTTGATTTTACTGAAAATCTAACTTGTTTTACCCTTTTTTTGTGTTGTGAGTGTTGATTTTTTTC